>DATDFW010000161.1:0-11733 GCA_036522375.1 Nitrospiraceae bacterium | reverse complement strand
GGTCGAAAAATTGAACATGATCAAACGCCACACCAAGCCGAATCAGAAAGTCAAACAAGGCGGGATTCTCGAACGAGAAGCACCATTTGCGATTTCAAATGTGATGTATTTGTGCCCTGTGACGCAGAAGCCGACTCGGTTGGGCGTACGGATGCTTGACAATGGCCGACGAGTCCGGTTCAGCAAAAAATCGAACGATACGGTCGAGTAGGAGCGAGGGACGCCAGATGGCGAAAGCTGATTCGGGAAAAGGCAGTAAGACGTCGGAAAGGCGGCCGCCCAAGAAAAAAGAGGCGGTGGCCGCACCGCAAGCGAAGGACCAGGGCAGCGAAGAGTCCAAGTTCAATCCACGGATGCGAGAGGCTTACCTGCAGAAAGTCGTGCCGGCACTCATGAAGGAGTTCGGATACAAAAACATCATGCAGGTTCCGAAGCTTGAGCGAATTGTGCTGAACGTGGGAATGGGAGAAGCCATTCAGAACGTGAAGTTGTTGGAGAGCGCCGCCGGGGAATTGGGTGTGATAACGGGGCAGAAGCCGCTGATTACCAAGGCGAAGAAGGCCATTGCCACCTTCAAGTTGCGCCAAGGGATGCCGATTGGCACAAAGGTCACGTTGCGGAGTCGCCGGATGTGGGAATTCTTCGATCGTCTCGTGACATTATCGTTGCCGCGGATTCGAGATTTCCGAGGTGTCTCGCCGAAGTCGTTCGATGGCCGGGGCAACTACACACTTGGACTCAAAGAGCAGCTCATTTTCCCTGAGATTAAGTACGACGAAGTTGCATCCATCCATGGGATGGATATCACGATCGTCACGACCGCCAGGACCGACGATGAGGGCCGGGCTCTGTTGAAACATTTGGGAATGCCATTCCGTACGTAATATCACGCGAAGGAGCTGCAGGTGTCGAGATTAGCGCTCAGAAATAAATCGGCCGTCAAGGCGAAGTTTCCGGTTCGAGACTATCACCGGTGTGAGATCTGCGGGCGGGTGCGAGGGTTTTTGCGCCGGTTTCGCATGTGCAGAATTTGTTTTCGGTTATTGAGCCTGAAGGGTGAGATCCCTGGGGTTCGGAAGTCGAGTTGGTAGATGATCCGTTTTCACAGGTCATGAGCCCGGCGATCCGCACCTGGTCACACGAAGAATGTTGGTGAAAGGGTTGGTATGGTTACAGATCCCATCAGCGACCTCTTAGTACGATTACAAAACGGACTTCGTCGACGTCACGATGTCGTGAGCGTTCCCGCCTCCCGTCTCAGGAGTGAGATCCTTAGGATTCTCCAGAGCGAGGGATACATTCAGGGCGTCCAGACCGATGTCGTGAATGGACATCCTGTCCTGAAAGTGCAATTACGGTATATGGACGAAGGGCAGCCCATGGTGACCGGCATGCAGCGAGTCAGCAAGCCAGGTCGCCGTGTGTATGTTGGGAACAAAGACATTCCGCGAGTCAAGAATGGCATTGGTGTCGCGATCTTGTCCACCTCGAAAGGGTTGATGACGGATCAGGATTCTCGCCGTGCTGGACTGGGTGGAGAAGTGCTGTGTTCGGTATGGTGATGGGTCGATTGAATTGGTGGATCATGGTAGCGCGTGCTAGAGGAACGAGGCATCGATGTCACGCATAGGAAAAAAACCAATCCAGATTCCAGCAGGAGTGGATGTCAAAGTCGCTGGGCCGATCGTGTCTGTTAAGGGCCCGCTCGGGAAACTCGATTGGTCGTTGTCCCCAGGCCTCGGGGTCTCGGTTGCGAATGGACAGCTTATGGTGAATCGGTCAAATGAGGACCGGCAAGTCCGTGCGTTGCACGGGTTGGCTCGCGCTGAGCTGAGTAACATAATTCAAGGTGTGACGAAGGGCTACGAACGTAACTTGGAAATCACCGGAGTTGGCTACAAGGTAGCCGTGCAGGGTCGGACGATGAGTTTCAATGTAGGCTATATCAACCCAGTCACCTATCCAATTCCCGTTGGAATCGACGTAAAGGTGGACAAGCAAACTCTGATCAATGTGAAGGGGGCTGACAAGCGATTGGTTGGGCAAGTTGCGGCGAACTTGCGGGCTATCAAGCCTCCCGACGTCTATAAACAGAAGGGCGTTCGCTATGCCGGCGAGGTGTTGCGTAAGAAAGCCGGGAAGACAGGGAAGTAGGGTGATTCATGAATGCTGCAGATAAAGCGAGTCAGTTAACCAGGCGGAAACAGCGGGTGAGAAAGCGAGTCGTGGGAACGGCCGAGCGTCCTCGCCTCAACGTGTTTCGCAGCCGTTCTCATATCTATGCTCAAATCGTGGATGATCTCAAAGGGACCACGTTGGCTGCCGCGTCCTCCCTGGATAAGTCTCTGCGTACATCGATAAAATCCACCGGCAGCATCGATGGCGCAAAGGCTGTTGGAAAGTTGTTAGCTGAACGGGCGAAGGCCGCTGAAGTGCAAGCCGTGGTATTCGACCGTGGCGGTCGGATGTATCACGGACGTGTCAAAGCGTTGGCTGAGGCATCACGTGAAGGCGGTCTGCGCTTCTAGATCGTGCCCGGATTCCACCTGGTGTGGAATCGAGGGGAACAAAAAGAGGAGATATGTGAGGTGCGAGTTAATCCAGATGAACTAAGCCTGAAAGATAAAGTTGTCTTCATCAACCGAGTGGCAAAAGTCGTGAAGGGGGGAAAGCGCTTCAACTTTTGTGCACTCGTCGTTGTTGGAGATGGACAGGGGTGGGTCGGGATTGGAAAAGGGAAGGCCGCCGAAGTGCCGGTCGCGATTTCGAAGGCGGTTGAACAAGCCAAGAAAAATTTGGTTCATGTTGCCCTCACCTCTGGAACGATTGCGCACGAGGTACATGGGTTGTTCGGGGCCGAGCATGTCCTTCTGAAGCCCGCACAGAAGGGAGCAGGAATTATTGCCGGGGGTGCGGTCCGGGCAGTGGTCGAGGTCGCTGGCGTTCATAACGTCATTGCGAAAACATTGGGGCGTGGAAACCCCTTTAACACGGTTCGCGCCACGCTCAACGGACTCTGTCAACTTCGCAACGCTGAAGACGTGCTCAACATGCGTCGCAGTTCGGTAGGCGAGGCACAAAATAGGGTGAGTGCCTAATGCCAGCAGCGAAAATCGCCAAAGCCGGGTTCAAGGGATTCATAATTACCTTACGACGAAGTCCCATCGGCACGCCGCAAAAGCATCGGCGTGTGTTGAGTGGTCTTGGCTTGAGAAAGATCAGGCAGACGGTGACTCGTCCCGATACTCCACAAGTCAGAGGGATGATTGGGAGAGTTGGGTATCTATTGGAAGTGCAGCCACAATGAACTTACATGAGCTCGGTCCTGCCAAAGGATCCAGGAAACGACGTAAGCGTATCGGCCGTGGTCCAGGTTCTGGCCATGGAAAAACATCGGGAAAAGGCCACAAGGGTCTGTTGGCGAGATCCGGCGGTCGGAGCCGACAGGCTGGCGGATTCGAAGGCGGCCAGATGTCCCTGATCCGTCGAGTACCGAAGCACGGCTTCACGAACGTATTTCGCAAGGAGTATTCGATTGTCAACCTGAAAAGCTTGGCTGGCATGGTCGTGTCCGGTACCATCACACCCCAGACTCTGGTCGATGTCGGTTTGGTGAAACGTAAGTCGTTACCGATTAAGATACTTGGAAACGGAGATCTCACGAAGGCGATCGTTGTGCAGGCCCACAAATTCAGTAAGTCTGCAGAGGCAAAGATTCGTGCAGCTGGAGGGAGAGTCGAGGTTATTCCCGGTGTTTGAGAGACTCCTGACCAGTTTTCAGAATATTTTGAAAATCCCTGAGCTGCGTACCCGCATCCTCTTTACCGTGGGGATGTTGGTGGTGTATCGGATCGGGGCTCATATTCCCACACCTGGGATCAACGGCGACGCCCTCTCGGAGTTTCTGCAAAAACAAGGCGGCGCATTGCTCGGGTTTTTGGACATTTTTTCGGGCGGATCGCTCTCACGGTTGACGATCTTAGCGCTGGGCATCATGCCTTACATCAGCGCTTCGATTATTCTTCAGCTGCTGACCGTGGTGGTCCCGCATCTCACAAAGCTGGCAAAGGAAGGCGAGCGCGGGCGAAAAAAGATTATTCAGTACACGCGGTTCGGAACGATCGGCATTGCGGTGATTCAGGGCTTCGGGATTGCCGTCGGTCTCGAACAAATGAATAACGGTGCATTCGTGATGAGCGGTGGGTGGGGATTCCGTCTCATGACGGTCATCACCTTGACCGCCGGCACCGGCTTCCTGATGTGGCTTGGTGAACAGATTACCGAGCGGGGCATCGGGAACGGCATTTCCCTGATTATTTTTGCGGGGATTGTCGCGCGTTTGCCTTCCGCTGTAGCCCAGACGTTTAATTTATATGAGATCGGACAACTCAGCATTATCTTGTTGGTCGCCCTGGCCGTACTTATGGTCGTGGTGGTGGCCGCAATTGTATTTCTAGAAAGTGGACGACGCAAAGTGCCGGTGCAGTATGCGAAACGGGTAATCGGACGACGAGTCTTCGGCGGACAAAGCACGCACATTCCTCTGAAGATTAACACGGCCGGAGTCATTCCCCCGATTTTTGCCTCGTCAATTATCGCGTTTCCTGCAACGATTGCAGGATTTTTCGAAACGCCATGGGTGAAGGATATCGGCGCACAACTTGCGCCGGGATCGCTGCTCTACACACTGATGTATGTGGGTCTTATTCTGTTTTTCTGTTTCTTTTATACGGCGGTGGTCCTGAATCCTGTGGACATGGCCGACAATATGAAGAAGTATGGTGGATTTATCCCCGGAATTCGTCCTGGAACACGGACTTCAGACTATATCTATAAGGTATTGACGAGAATTACATTTGCCGGATCGATTTATCTCGCGATCGTCTGTGTGATCCCGGAGTTCTTGATCTATAAACTGAATGTGCCGTTCTATTTTGGTGGTACGTCACTGCTGATCGTAATCGGGGTCGGCCTTGATACGGCCCAGCAGATTGAATCCCATATGTTAATGCGAAATTACGAAGGGTTTCTCGGTAAGGGCATGGCGCCCCTTCGTGGACGGAGTGGGTGAAGGGCATTCATGCGTGTGGTGTTTCTCGGCGCACCAGGAGTAGGCAAGGGGACTCAAGCTGACCGTATTGCGGCACAGTACCAGGTGGCAAAGATTTCGACCGGTGATCTTCTCCGAGAGGCGGTTCGTAATCAGACCACGCTGGGTCTCGAAGCCAAAAGCTATATGGATCAGGGGAAGCTCGTCCCCGACGCCGTGGTGATCGGCCTGGTGAAGGAGAAGTTGACTGATCCCAGCTGCGCAAAAGGATTCATTTTGGATGGGTTTCCCAGGACTGTTCCGCAAGCGGAAGCCTTGGGAGTGGCCTTGGCCTCTAAAGGGATCGCTCTGAGTCGGGTCGTGAACTTTCAGGTCGCGCGCGAAGATATTGTGAAACGACTGAGCGGACGTCGAAGTTGCTCGAAGTGCCAGGCGACCTACCATGTGGATTTTGCGCCGCCCAAGGTGGCTGGGATTTGCGATCGATGCGGAGAGGCCCTCGTGCAGCGTAGCGATGACCGTCGCGATGCGATCGAGATGCGGCTGAGAGTATATGATGAGCAGACTGCCCCGCTTGTGCGGTATTACCAAGAGCGGGGGCTTTTGTTCCAGCTAGATGGTTCGGGTGCAGTGGATGTCGTGTTCCAGCACCTTTTGCAGGAGCTGGCACCGTACCGGGTGGCATGATCATTCTCAAGACGCCGGACGAAATCGCGTTGATGGCTCAGGCGTCAAGAGTTGTGGCAGAGACGTTACAGATATTACAGAAGGCTGTTCGGCCCGGTATTACAACCGATGAACTGGACCGTTTAGCCGAGGATGCGATTCGGTCGCGTGGTGCACGACCGGCATTTAAGGGGTATCGTAGTTATCCAAAGACACTCTGTGCCTCGGTGAACGATCAAGTTGTTCATGGGATTCCCTCCAAGCGTGTGCTGAAAGAGGGGGATATTATCGGGCTTGACCTGGGGGCAATCGTCGGCGGGTTTTACGGAGATTCGGCGGTTACTGTTTCGGTGGGACAGATTCCCGAGCGGATTGCCCGTTTGGTGCAAGTGACTGAAGAGGCCATGTATCTCGGAATCGAACAGGCGGTGCCCGGTCACCGATTGTCAGATATCTCGCATGCGGTTCAACGTCATGTGGAGGCAGCCGGCTATTCGGTTGTGACGGAGTTTGTAGGCCATGGGATTGGTCGCCAGTTACATGAAGAGCCGCAAGTCCCGAATTATGGGAAGCCTGGGCAGGGACCACGATTGCAGGCAGGCATGGTCCTCGCGATCGAGCCGATGGTGAATATGGGCGGCGCTGCCGTTAAGATTCTTGAGGATCGATGGACAGCGGTGACAGTAGACGGGAGTCTCTCTGCACATTTTGAACATACGATTGCGATTGAGCCAAGTGGGCCTCCTCGTATTTTGAGTCGGCTCTGAGACGTTGATGCAGTACTGGGAGAAAGGATAGAGGTACGTGCCGAAAGAGGATGTGATCGAGATTCAAGGCACAGTAAACGAAACCTTGCCGAATGCGATGTTTCGTGTATCGCTGGACAATGGCCATAAGATTCTTGCTCACATATCTGGGAAAATGCGTATGCATTTTATCCGTATTCTTCCCGGCGATAAGGTGACCGTGGAGCTGTCGCCATACGATCTGACACGCGGGCGGATCACCTATCGGTTCAAATAGGAGTGTGAAAGAGACATGAAAGTGAGATCATCCGTCAAGCCGATTTGTGCCAAATGTAAGGTGGTCCGGCGCAAGGGTGTGGTACGAATCCTCTGTGAGAATCCGCGCCACAAACAGCGCCAGGGTTAGAGGACGGCCGGAGGTGGGTGGCCTCAGTGCTCGCAGAACGCGCGCGATGAGACGGCGCTCGTTCGATGCGCGCAGATGAGGCTCACCCAGCCCCGGCCGCTGAGAATAGAGAGGAAGAGAGTAGGAGGAACTATGGCTCGCATTTCTGGAGTGGATTTGCCGAGGGAAAAGCGGACCGATATTGGTCTGACATATGTCTATGGGATTGGGCGGGCATCCGCACTTGCTATCCTCAGCAAGGCTGGGATTGACGGATCAATTCGTGTCAAAGACTTAAGCGAAGAGCATATCGTCAAGATTCGAGAAATTATTCAGGAGGGGTATCAGGTCGAAGGCGATCTGAGAAAGACCTTCTCGATGAATATCAAACGTTTGATTGATAGTGGTACATACCGCGGTCTGCGTCATCGAAAGGGGTTACCGGTTCGCGGCCAGCGGACCAAGACGAATGCACGGACGAGAAAAGGTCGACGCTCCGGTGTGGGAAGCAAACCGAAACCGCCCGTTCGTTCAGCGTAGTGCGTGACCGTTATCTGAGTAGGGAGTCTGTATGAGCATCAAAAAAAAGAAGAAGAAAGAGCGCCGGATCGTGCAGAGTGGAGTGGCCCATGTCCAGGCCTCTTTTAACAACACGATCGTCACGATCACCGATATGAGTGGCAATACGATCGTGTGGGCAAGCTCAGGGAACCAAGGCTTTAAGGGCTCTCGTAAGAGTACGCCCTTTGCGGCTCAGCGAGCCGGCGAGGCTGCTGCGCGCAAGGCGATGGAGAGCGGAATGCGTCAAGTGGATGTCTATGTGAATGGACCTGGGTCCGGTCGTGAATCGGCGATTCGATCTCTTCAGGCGGCTGGACTGAGGATCCATATGATTCGAGATGTCACCCCGATTCCACACAACGGGTGCCGTCCACCTAAGCGGCGGCGCGTCTAATGGCAGACATGGAGAAAGTCGAATACACGAGAATTGTTGGGCACGCCCGTGTGTGATGTCCAGGAACCGGAGGTAGAGTAGTGGCAAAGTATCGCGGTCCCGTCTGTCGGTTGTGTCGGCGAGAGGGTGAAAAACTGTTTTTGAAGGGCTCGCGCTGTATGACAGAGAAATGTGCCATTGAGCGGCGGAGCTATCCTCCTGGACAGCATGGGCAAAAACGCCCGAGGAATTCAGAATACAGCACACAGCTCAGAGAGAAGCAGAAGCTGCGAAGAATTTACGGTCTAATGGAATGTCAGTTCCGTGGCGTGTTTGAACGTGCGGAGCGCCAATCTGGGATTACGGGCGAGGTCCTTTTGCGTCTATTGGAGTGCCGGTTGGACAATGTCGCCTACCGGTTAGGGTTCGGCGCCTCGCGAAAGGAAGCCAGGCAACTGGTGAGCCACGGACATCTGACCGTAAATGGCCGAAAAATTAATGTGCCTGGTTCGCAGGTCAAGGCGGGAGATATCATCAGCGTTCGAGAGCGTAGTCGCAACTTGATTTCGGTCCAGGCAGCCCTAGATTCTGTTGATGGACGAGGTATTCCAGAATGGCTGGAGCTCGACAAGACAGCCTTTAAGGGTGTGATCCGGGCCTTGCCGTCGAAAGACCAGATTTCATTGCCGGTGAATGAGCAGATGGTGGTGGAGTTGTATTCCAGATAGATGCGAATTTCAGAGACGAAGTGGTCTCTGCAGCGAGTTGGCACGATGGGTGGCTACTTGATGAGATGAAGGGGGAGCCATGATTAGAGCGATGAAGGACTTTCAGATCCCAGCGCGGGTGGAAGTCGACAAAGATACCCAGTCAAAAACGTTCGGCAGGTTTACGACAGAGGCCTATGAACGCGGGTTTGGGACCACTGTCGGCAATGCATTGCGGCGCGTGCTGTTGTCCTCCTTGACTGGTGCGGCAGTGACCACAGTGAAGATTGAAGGGGTCCTGCACGAATTCTCCACGATTCCTGGTATTACCGAAGATGTGACCTCCATTATTTTAAACGTAAAAGGATTGCGGCTTGCCTTACATACTGACAAGCCGAAAACCATCCGTCTCAAAAAGAAGGGCCCTGGTGAAGCGAAGGGATCTGACATCATTCATGATCCAGACGTGACTATCCTGACCCCGAATCTTCATATTGCGACATTGGATAAGGATGCCACGTTTGATATGGAAATGACGGTGAAGCATGGGCGAGGCTACGTCCCTGCCGAGCGAAATAAGGAAGAGGGGTTACCGATTGGTGTGATTGCGATCGACTCGGTGTTCTCCCCCATCAAACGGGTGAACTTTCATGTGGAGAATGCCCGCGTGGGTCGTATGACCGATTATGATAAGTTGACCTTGGAAGTCTGGGCGGATGGGACCATCTCGCCTCGTGATGCCTTGTCCACTGCGGCCGGCATTCTCCGTGATCACATTGATATCTTTATCAATCCCGATGAGCGAGTGGAAGGGCGTGCTGATCTTGTGGGCGATGAGGCGCAACGGGAGGTGAATAAACATCTGTTCCGTAGCGTGAACGAGTTGGAGTTGTCGGTCCGTGCCGCAAACTGCTTGAAGAATGCGAACATCAAAACCATCGCCGACTTAGTTCAGAAGACTGAAGGGGAAATGTTGAGAACGAAGAATTTCGGCAAGAAATCGCTCAACGAGATCAAAGAAATCTTGACTGAAATGGGTCTGGGCCTCGGTGTAAAGCTGGATGGCGTACAACAGAACAGCGGCAGTCTGAAGAGCGAGTAACGAAACAAGAGGGAACTCGTGCGTCATAGAAAAAAAGGCAGACAGCTCGGACGGCAGACCAAACATCGGTGGGCCCTCTTCCGAAGTCTTGTGACCTCGCTTCTCGAACATGATCGCATTGAGACGACTGAGGCCAAGGCCAAGGAAGTTCGGGGATTTGCGGATAGGATGATTACGCTCGGCAAGGAAGGGACATTGCCTGCTCGACGGCAAGCCCTTGCGTTTATCCGAAGTAAGGACGTCGTCTCAAAATTGTTCAGCGACGTGGCGGTTCGATTTAAAGACCGTCCCGGCGGCTATACGAGGATGGTGAAGACGAGACGGCGAATCGGTGATGCCGCAAAGCTAGTCGCGATTGAACTCGTCACGAGGCCGGACACCACGGCTTCAAAGAAACAGGTACCTGCTGCATCACCTCCTGCGAGCCCCGCTGCCCACTAGGTTTCCTGTTGACGGAATTTGGTCGTAAGTGTTGCGCCGCGATATCGCGGCGTCGGCCGCCCTCTCTCGGTCGCTCCAACTTTATCGAGTAAACGTGCCATGGTTCTAGCATACGTTTACTTGGTTTTGACTGCATGCTACTATCGTGCCAGTATACTTGATGTTGCTGGAAAGGAAGTGGAACGCAGTGTGGCAACGCTGGGTAAGAGGAGGTTTGTTAGCCCTCAGTGTGCTGTTGGCCTGTTTTCTCGCATACCTGCTCGTGACCAATTCAACAATGGTTCCCACCCCGACCGCTGCGGCGCCTGGATCCATAACGACAGCTGATGCCACGATCTCCAAGTTTACGTTCACCCAAACGAAGGACGATACGGTTCTATGGCAGGTGCAGGCGCAAGAAGCTCGGCTCTTTGAGCGGGATAAACAGGCGATGCTTCAAGCCGTCGCCGTCACATTGTTCGGCAAGCGGGGAAAGGAAATGATGGTGACGGGAGATGAAGGGACATTGAATACAGAGACAAAGAACTTTGTGCTCGCGAACCGATCAGAGCCACTCGTGATCCATACCGAGAGTGGATATGCGATCTATACCAACCATTTGGCTTGGACCGATAAGACGAGAGAGATCCGCACACAGGATCCCGTTCGTATCGTTGGGCATGGATTAGAAGTGACGGGGCGTGGGTTGTTGGGACATTTGGACCGTGAGGAATTTGAAGTACTTGAGGACGTCCATGTGGATTTGGCTCCTGCTTCTTAATTTGGTTCCGTTTGGGATGGCTTCATTGGGCGAATCGGCTGATGCAGCCCTTCCCAAAAGTGGTGTTGATCAGCCGGTCAGCACGACCATTACCGCAAAAAAGATGACCGTAAAGAATCAGGATAGTCAAGCGGTGTTTGATGGGACGGTGATACTCACTCGTGGGTCGTTGGTTGTCCATTCCGATCATATGGTGGTGACGTTTCGCGCGCAAGATCCAGTTGCGATCGAGAACCAGAAAGGGCATGAGGTCGTCAAGGGGGCTGCGCCGGCGAAAGAGACTGGTACGATGCCGGCTGTGTCAAACCGCTCGGTCAACAAGATTGAGGCGACGGGACGAGTCAAAATAGAGAAGGATTCCGGAAGTGCAACCTGTGAGAAAGCAATCTATTACCATGATGGGGATAAGATTATACTGACAGGTGACCCGGTGGCCTGGGATAAGGGAACAAGGGTCAGCGGTAGACAGATCACAATGTTTTTGGCGGAAGATCGGAGTGTGGTGGAAGGAGGCACGCATGTGCGGATCGAGCCGGATGGAGGGGGAATTAAGTGATCGAGGCGGCTCAGGGGAATGCGTTGTCGACTGGTTTTTCGGTCAATAGTACAAAAAGTGCTGGCTTATGTGCGATGGGATTGGTGAAAAGTTTTCGTTCGCGTAAGGTTGTAAAGGGCATCTCGATCGAAGTCCGTGCCGGTGAAGTCGTGGGTTTGCTGGGACCTAATGGGGCCGGGAAGACCACAATTTTCGATATGATTGTGGGATTGTGCCAGCCTGATGAGGGGACGATCTTGCTCGGTGATGAGGTGATTACCGATCTTGCAATGTACAGACGCGCACGAAAAGGGATTGGGTATCTTCCGCAGGAATCTTCGGTATTTCGACGCTTGTCGGTTGAAGACAATGTTCTGGCAATTCTTGAAATGCTGGATTACTCTCGG
>DATDFW010000160.1:0-7028 GCA_036522375.1 Nitrospiraceae bacterium | reverse complement strand
ATCCGATATTGGGTGACCCAGGACCGGTAGGGCTTGCGGCTTACAATTTCGGCTTTCACCTCTTCATCATCAATGATACGCCCTTGTACGGTATCGACGAGGAACATCCGGCCAGGCATAAGACGCCCCTTCTGCCTGATCTTCCGGGCATCCATCGGCAGCACTCCCGCTTCCGAGGCCAAAATTACCAAGCCATCCGTCGTCACTTGATAACGGCAGGGCCGCAATCCGTTGCGGTCCAGCGTCGCACCGATGAGCTTACCGTCTGTGAAGCAGACTGCTGCCGGACCATCCCAGGGTTCCTGCATCGCCGCGTGGTATTCATAGAATCCCCGGCGATCGAGATCCATCTGCGGATTCGCAACCCAGGGTTCTGGAATCAGCATCATCATCACGTGCGGGAGGGAGCGGCCGCCCATCGTCAGGAATTCCACGGCATTGTCCAAACAGGCGGAGTCGCTCTGCTGCTCGGACACGACAGGAAAGAGTTTCTCCAGATCCTGGCCGAACAAATCAGAGTTGAGCCTCCCTTGCCGGGCGCGCATCCAATTCACATTGCCCTTGAGGGTATTGATCTCGCCGTTATGGCAAATGTACCGGTAAGGATGGGCCAACGGCCAGGTGGGAAACGTATTCGTACTGAAGCGGGAATGTACGAGTGCCAGCGCGCTTGTCAGGCTCGCATCTTTCAAGTCCTGGTAGTACGCCGACATCTGCTCCGGAAGCAACAGGCCCTTATAGACGATGGTATGCGCGGACAGGCTTGAAATATAGAAATAGTGACGCCCCTGAATGGCCGATTCGCTGATGGCCGTTTCCACCCGTTTGCGAATGACATAGAGCTTGCGTTCAAACTGCCCTTCATTGAGGACATCGCGGGCAACGAACACCTGCCGCATATACGGCTCGGTGCTTTGCGCGACGACGCCGATCACATTGCTCTTGACCGGCACATCGCGCCAACCAAGAAGCCGAGCACCTTCCTCGGCGATAATTCTTGCAAAGAGTGCTTCACACTGTTGTCGCGCGTCGGCATGGGGCGGAAGAAAGACCATCCCGACGCCATATTCTCCGGCATGAGGCAGAGCAACACCCACATCGCCGGCTGCACGCTTCAGAAATTCGTGTGGGACTTGAAGCAGAATACCGGCGCCGTCACCCGTGCAAGAGTCACAGCCCTGGGCCCCTCGGTGACTCAGGCTCTCAAGAATCTGAAGCCCCTGCTCAACAATGGTATGGGATTTCTGCCCCTTTATGTTGACGACAAAACCGATCCCACAGGAGTCTTTCTCCTGTGCAGGATCGTAGAGACCTTGCTTCGCTGGAAGCCCGGGGATGCTCATAGTTCTCTTTTTAGCAATGTAGACGTATATCCGCTAGCAGGCTGCAGAAGCACGTTGTGGACACGCCTAAATTTCACTGGTCTGTTGTCTGGGATAAATTAGGAGTACACCACACAGGAGGCTATACCAGAGAGGCAGCTGGGATGGCTAACCCCCTCACACGCAAGGCGAATTCTGTTTGCATCCACTCCGATCACCTTAATAGAAGGATGATTCTTCTGTCAAGATTGTCTCTCCTACAGATTCCCTGCCAGCCCGCCCCCCAAAGGGGTGATTGGCTTGACTTTGTTTCCTTCTCTGCCCTACCATCCGCCGCATGCCCCAGACCCCAATCACTCCGACTATCAATACTATGGCGGACGTCTGGGAGGCGTACCGTGATGAATTGGAAGGGATGGAGCGGCAGGCTCGCACGAACCTCGATTCCAGCGTGGCACTTGTCAATACCGTCGCGGCCCACATCCTGAACAGCGGCGGGAAACGCATTCGACCTTTTTTACTCCTGCTCTCTGCCCGCCTCTGCGGCTATACCGGTCACGATCATTACCAACTCGCCAGCCTGGTGGAGTTTATCCATACCGCTTCTCTCCTCCACGACGATGTCATCGACGACGCCGATATCCGGCGAGGCCGACGGACCGTCCGAAAAGTCTGGGGCAACCAAATCAGCATCCTCGTCGGCGACTATCTTTACTCAAAAGCCTTCTGCCATGTCGTCGAGTTCCGAAACCACGGGATCAACGAAGTGCTCGGCGAGGCGTGCAAGAAGATGGCGGAAGGGGAAGTGCTTCAGCTCTATTACAATGGCAATCCCTCCATGCCGGAAACGGAGTATCTGAAAATTGTCGAACACAAAACGGCCGGGTTGATGGCTGCCTCTTGCCGTATGGGGGCTATTCTTGCCGACGCTTCGGACGTTCAGCAGGATGCGCTTTTCCGGTTCGGTCTCCATCTTGGGATCGCCTTCCAAGTGGCCGATGATACCCTCGACTATACGGCGAATGGAGAACACTTGGGCAAGGCGCTGGGACAGGACCTCCGGGAAGGAAAGGCCACGCTGCCGCTCTTACATCTGCTGCATCATTGTTCGGAACAGGACCGGCAGTTGGTCATCGACCGCATGGAAACCAGGACCCTATCGGAGGAAGACCTCGGTCGGTTCATTCGCTTGATGGTAGAACTGGGGTCGATTACCTATGCCATGGATCGGGCACGATCCTACATCGCCGCAGCCCAACGAGATCTCCACCAGTTCGAAGATAGTACGGCCAAACGAGCCCTCTCGGTAACGGCCGACTATATAGTGACCCGCGATCGATAACCTTATCTCCCGCGTGTTTTCAGGGAATATCCTTGAAAACGGCACCACGCAGGAAGAGAAGGCCCCACCCTTCACACAATGCCTGTACGTACAGGTTGCGAAGCAACTATTGCAGCGTTTTTGGCATCGAACGGTTCGCACCAGACACGCGAGACAGGCGGGAAAGGCGAGACTGGTGAAACGAGATGGGAGTCCTAGCTGTCCACGTCACGCCTTTTCCGCACGTCTCGCACTTCACGCGCCTTGAACCACTTACAGAGTAAAGGATTCAGCATGGCCAAGATCATTCCGTTTCAGGGGACTGCGTACGACACCTCGCTTGTTGGAAACGTCACCCAGGTCGTTGCGCCGCCCTACGACATCATTGATGCGGCAGGGCAACAGGCCTTGCACGATCGCCACCCGCACAACATCATTCGCCTCGAACTTGGCCTCGATCAGCCCGGAGACAGTCCCATGAACAATCGCTATACGCGGGCCGCGACGGCACTCCATGAATGGCTTCGAAGCGGAGCCTTGAAACGTGACGCACATCCTACCCTGTATTACCATACCATTGACTATCGGCCTCCGGGATCAAACGCTCGAACCCCCATGAAGGTGCTGAAGGGATTTCTCGCCACCGTACAACTGGAAGCGCTCGACTCCGGCCACATTTACCCGCATGAAAATACGCGAGCCGCGGCAAAAACCGATCGGCTGAATTTGCTCGAAGCCTGTCATACGAATTTTAGCCCCATCTGGTCCCTCTATTCGGACCCTCAGGGCGTCGTGATCGGGCTCCTTGAAGCAGCCGTCAAGGGGAAGCCGGCACGGTTCGACTTTACGGATGACGAGGGATTCCGGCAACAATTGTGGACCGTAACTGATCCTGCGAATCTCGCCCGTGTCGTTGAAGTCATGGGTCCCAAGCCGCTCTTTATCGCGGATGGTCACCATCGCTATGAAACAGCGCTGAACTATCAACGGCTGCGCCGCAAACAAGCCGGTTCACCAACAGGCTACCAGTCTTATGATGGCGTCCTGATGTTGCTGACCGCCCTTGAAGATCCCGGACTCACCGTATTGCCGACCCACCGAGTCACGACCACTCCCCTCCCATCATATGACAAGGTGCACGCTCGCTTCGCCGACCAGTTTGAAATTCGGGAATTCCCCTTTACCCCTGGAACCCAAGCAGCAGTCCGCACGCAATTCATCGACGCTCTGCGAACTGAAGGTCGCATAGTTCCAATGTTCGGCCTGACACTGAAGGGAACAGCTTCGTACTTCACGATGGCCTTGAAACCAGCCCATCGCCCGCCGGCGGACGCGTCGCCTCGTACAAAGCTGGATGTATCCCTTCTCCAGCAACTGATTGTCACCACACTCTGCCCAACGCAACAGGATCAGGAAGCGATTCTCTACACCAAAGATGATCATGAGGCGTTGAACTGGGTAGAGCAAGGGATCGGGACTGGAGCTTTACTCCTTAATCCCACCAAGGTCAGCGAAGTGCAGGCCGTCGCGACGGCGGGAGAACGCATGCCGCATAAGTCGACGTATTTTTTCCCGAAGCCGTTGACTGGTCTGGTGATGAACGTCATGGAGTAGAAGTGGGAGAGTGAGGACGATTCCCTTGCTCGCGGAGCCCCCACGATGAAACGGTGGTCGCTCGACGCGCGCAGTCGGAATCATCCTCACCCTCCCACAAATAGAAGGGGGAGCATGAAAGCCAAAATTCTTATTGTCGACGACGATCCTGATATTGCCACGATGCTGGATGATCGTCTGCAGGCTTCCGACTATGGAACGACGATCGCGCGTGATGGAGTTGAGGCGCTCGAACTGGTCGAGCAGGAAGCGCCGCACCTCATGTTGCTCGATCTGGACATGCCACGCTTGACCGGCCTTGAGGTTCTCAAGCGTCTCCCAAAAGTGAGGCCGGCTGAGGATCTCCCGGTGATCGTCATGACCGCCCATGCCTCAATCGATGCCGCTGTGGAAGCCATGAAAACCGGCGCCTATGATTTTCTAACCAAGCCGCTGGACAAAGACCACCTTCTCCTCGTAATCAGCAAGGCGTTGGAACGCGACACCCTCAAACGACAGGTCGCCTGTCTCAAGTCCGAAGTCGACAGCCGCTATGCCTCGATTGTGGGCATGAGCACGAAGATCCGTGCGGTGATGGAGTCAGCCCAACGTGCCGCGAAGTCCGATGCCAGCGTGTTATTGCTCGGCGAAAGCGGCACGGGCAAGGAACTCTTCGCCCGTTCCATCCATCAGTGGAGTCTGCGTCAGGCCATGCCGCTGGTGGTGATCAATTGTGTCGCTCTTACGGAAACTTTGCTCGAAAACGAACTCTTCGGGCATGAACGCGGAGCCTTCACCGGCGCGGATCGCCTGCAAAAGGGCAAGCTGGAGATGGCCGATGGAGGCACGATTTTCCTGGACGAGATTGGAGATATGTCGCTCCCACTGCAATCCAAACTGTTGCGCGTGCTGCAGGACAGGGAATTCCATCGAGTCGGAGGCACACGCCTCGTGTCGATCAATATCCGGATTATCGCGGCCACGAACAAGGATCTCCGGCAGGCGGTGAAAAACGGATCGTTTCGCGAGGATCTCTTTTTCCGTTTGAACGTGATCAGCCTGACTCTGCCCCCTCTTCACGAACGACCCGATGACCTTCCTGCCCTGGCTAAGTTTTTCCTGAACCGGCATGCCAGGGATGCGAAGCGTCCGGGCATGATGTTCAGTCCAGCGGCCATGGAGGCCATGAGCCGGTACCGTTGGCCGGGAAATATTCGCGAGTTGGAAAATGTCGTCGCACGGGCCGTCGTCTTGAACCAGTCGGACACCATCGAGCCGGACATGCTGTCGTTAGATGCCGTGGGCCGCACCTTGCCGAACGAACACCTTCCCTATCTTTCCTACCCGTACCATGAGTCGATGGAAGAACATAGCCGTTACATTATTGAGCGAGCCATGAAAGAAGCGGACGGTAATCAGACAAAAGCCGCAGACCGCCTCAAACTTCAACGTACATATCTCGCACGTCTGATTAAACAACAAAAAATGAAAGAAGAGTCGGCCCAACTGTAGCGGGGCTGGTGAAAAATTCACGTGTGAGATATGGGGACGAGACGTTTGCAGGATGCTCAAAAAGACTGTCAGCAAGGCCGCAACGAGTGAAGGCCCGAGGCGTACCCGCAGCGGTACGTTGAGGGTCTGAACGATGCGAGAACGAAGCTGGCGGGCTTTTTCAGCATCCTGCTAAGCTGGTCGCTGTCGTGCCGCCAGGGTGATACGGCCGGCCGAGGCGTCCTGTTCAGCCTGCGCATAGCGCTCCGGTGTCCCGATATCCGACCAGTACCCCTCACAGTCATATCCAAATAGCCGATCCCCACGCTGAATCGCCGCGACATAGTGGTCGATGATGGATGAGGCCACGCCCTTCGGCACATCGCGCAGGAGCCGCGGACGAAGCACATGAATCCCGGAAAACATGCGAGGCAGGGTCGGCACTTGATCCATGCGTCCACGGCCGGTGATCCGTACGATCCGGTTGTCGGAATCGACTTCAACGAGACCCCACCCCAGCGCCTCAGGATCTTTGCGCAGGACCAATGTCGCCATCGCCTCGCTTTGTTGATGACACTCATACAACGCACCGAGGTCTAGTTCTACGAGAGTATCGCCATTGAGGACCAACACCGACTCCCCGGAAAAATAGAGCTCCGCTTGTTTGAGCCCGCCCCCCGTGCCCAAAATTACCGGCTCCCGCGAGTAGATGATCCGCAATCCATATCGTGAACCGTTGCCGACTGCTTGCTCGATCATCGGTCCAAGGTGGTGCAGATTGATCACAACATCGTGGAACCCGTACCGCTTCAAGAGTAAGAGATTCCACACGATCAAGGGCGTGCCCGCAATGGGAAGGAGCGGCTTTGGAATTGTGTTCGTGAGCGGTCTCAGGCGAGTGCCCAACCCTGCTGCAAGGATCATGGCTTTCATGGAGCCTCGTGAGGGGAAAGGGGTAAGGGGAAGGGGGGCTTTACTCCCCATCTCCTCAGACCGAACGTCTCATCTCTCACGGCATTCATTGCAATTCCGGCACGTAGGGGGCCAGATGCTTCCGAAGTTCGTCCAACTCGGGGTACTTCTGGAGATTGCGTTTGACATAGTTTAAGACACGCGGAATGTCGGCCAGGAATTTGGGGTTGCCTTTGACGCGATCGATGTAAATGAATCGCCCCGCCGCTTTGAGGTTACGTTGGATGCTCGTAAAGTCGAACAGCCGGCGGAACTCTTCTCGGTTGATACGAACCTCCCGATGCGTCGCTACCCGATCGAGATACCGGTTGATCAATTGGTCGATCAGC
>DATDFW010000159.1:0-4232 GCA_036522375.1 Nitrospiraceae bacterium | reverse complement strand
GCAAAAAACCCGCCCCTCCCTCCTAGGAAAATCCCTAGTCGAACGAAATTTTTAAATATTTGAACAATTTTTCGATATTCCTCCAGGGAGCGAGAGGCCCTTTCGGTCACCTGTCGCTATTAAATAGAGTGGGCTTCCCCCTACTAAATGCGGCGCAACTTACCAATTGCAGGGTCATCCACGCTGACTAACTGTAGCAATCTCGGTAATCGAGTCTCAAGGGGGACAGGGAAACGAATTCAGCCCCTTACCAGGGCTTCTCTATTCAGCATTGCCCAGATGTGCTTCAGATGTAAATCCGTCGCCATCCTTTCGACCTGTATCGAATATCGACCGGCGCCAACTGCACCGGTTGGGAACCTGGGAAACGTGAGCTTTCCCTGGCACTTCGAATTCTGAGCGTACGGTCGTATCTCTGTGGCAACCTTGTCCACCGGAGCCAGCAAGTTCCTGCTCTGAACGGATGATGAACATGCTTCTTGGGGAAATTCAGGTTCGTCGCAAATTCTTGGGCCGTGCTGTGTGTATGGAATCAAGGACGATGATACCAGTGGTACCGGTCTTCGATGTTCCTCTGCTGGGACCTCCCCTTGCTGATTTCAGCTCACCCGTTTGGTTTCTTACCTTTGGCTGCAAGATTCCTTCATCTTCGCGTCTCTCGGTGTCTTGCTTTCCCTCGACGAAAATTCAATGGGTCTGCGGTTCTGACCATCCTCTTTTGACAGCAACGTGGGGCGAGGGACTCGATCGTTCAAACTAGGGAGGTTGCCAGGGCAACAGCAAGGCTTGTGACAGTAGAGTACGCATATGGCGTGCCCGGCCATCCCCATGAGAGGAACAGGTTCAGAATGAACACCATGCTTTCAATGGCAGCGGAAGGCACCACACATATGTCCACCCAGGAGAACTGCACGCGGTGCCACGGGCATATGGCCCGTGAGATGTGCACGGATCTCGAGAGCGACAGCGGGCATAGCACTTTGGGGGCACTCCGCTGCATCCAGTGTAGTTACCTCGTTGATGAGGTGATCCTGAGAAATCGCTGCTTATTTAATCCTAAAACCGTACTTGTTGTCGCGGCCGCAGCATGATCGATACACGACCGATCCCCGGTGCATTGCAGATCACGCCGGTGCTTCCTTGTCACGAGTTTTCCCCTTTAGAAAGTAGAAAGGAGTTCGCGTCATGACCAACGATGTTTCACGATCCTCAGCCCTATCCGTCGCAGCATCGCGATCACTTGGAGGAATATCCGTTGCGCAGAGGCAGCCTTCGCCGTTCAATCCCAAGACGTTCCTCGAACAAACCGGCGAGGGGAAAACGACGCTGCAGTGCCAAAAACAGCAGATTCTCTTTGCGCAAGGGGATGAGGCCAATGCCGTATTCTATATCGTGAAAGGGCTTGTCAAGCTCACGGTCATCTCCCCGCAAGGCAAAGAAGCCGTGGTCGCAATTTTAGAGACCGGGGATTTTTTCGGTGAAGCCTGCATCGCCGGGCAGCTGGTATGCCTGGCAACCGCCACCTCTCTGGACGCCTCCACGATTGTGCGCATCGACAGACCTACGTTAAAGCGTATGCTTCTCAACGAGCCGGAGTTCTCTGAATTGGTCATGTCCCATCTTGTGAATCGTAACGCCCGTATCCAGGAGGACCTCGTCGATCACCTCTTCAATACGGCCGAAAAGCGACTGGCTCGAACGCTATTGTTGCTCGGTCACTTTGAGGAAGACAGTAACCCCGAACTGGTCGTTCCAAGAATCAGCCAGGAAACACTGGCCGAAATGGTCGGAACCACCCGGTCACGAGTGAGTTTCTTTCTCAATAGATTTAAGAAGCTTGGGCTCATTGAGTATATGAATTACAACGCTGGCTACCGAGTCCACAGATCACTTTTCAATGTCGTCTTAGCATCCTAACGGTTACGGAAAGGAGGACAAGCGGGGAAATCATGAAGCCAGCTCCATGTGAAAGACCTGGTTGTGGAGTCGCGAGTATTTTGCCGCACCTCTCCGAGCGCTCCATAATGGTAGTTCGTAGTTCTTGTGCAACCATGGGTCAAGGGTTTGACTGAGGCGAGAACCTACCAGCCTTCCTGTCGATCCTCGTGAATTCTCCCAACCCCACTGAGAGCTGCTCAGGAAGTATTTGCACATTCAGTCACCCAAAATTTCCGCCACCGAAATCATCTCTCATGAGTTCCTATACAGATGGGCTGCCTTGCCTTGTCTAAGCGGTCGAAGACCGTGCCTCATCCGCATACATTCCATGCGTACGTCCATAAGGTCGCTGATGCCATCTTTGCAGGCTCAAGGCGATCAGGTGAAGGAGCTCTCAGCATCATTGGCCGACCACTCAGAGAGATCGAATGTGCCGACTAATCCGGCAGTCTTTGCCTAGTAAAGTGGAGCTCAGATCCAACTGAACAGACAGATCATGGGATTTCTGAGAGCTTCTGCTGCTGTTGTGAGCGGCATGAAAGTTGAGAAGGCTTTGTCTGATCTTCAACCGCAAAAGAGCCAGTCGTGGATGAAATACGTGTATGGATACGATGATCAGTATGTCCAGTCTTTGGGAATTCCTGAGCCGTGATACGGCGTTCTTCGGAGGGCCTCAAAGCCCGATGCTGAGCTGGCTCGGGTCTTTCGGAATCTTACTCTTTTGTGTGTGGCACGGCATACGGTTGACGAGAGAGGTTGCTCTCGCGCGACGCCCCTTCCATCGAATACGCCCGATGCTGACATCCCTTGCGAACGATCGTAGAGACGTTGATCGCGAGCGATTCACGAATCGTGGCCTGGTAGGATTCACGCCACAAACGCACCATACGGCATCCGCGCCCACGCGCATCGATTGTGACGACTTACAATTCGTCGAGACGGCCTTGCAGAAAGAACCCCTATTCCGACATGCCTGGACGCAATTCCGCAAGACCCTGATACTGGAACATGTCCCGTGGTTCGTCGAACCGCGCATTTTCAGCACGCGTCGGGCGGAGGAAATCTTCACACAGGACACGCTCCTGAGTCATCGGGTGAATCTGTCTTTTTATGGCCAACTTCCTTCGCTTGTGACCGGTTTCGGCTTATTACTGACATTCCTGGCCTTGTTTATCGGCCTCAGCAGACTCCACGCCGATGGACATGAGATTGTCGGAATTCAGGGACTCATCAATGGACTGGCAGGAAAATTTCTCACGTCCATAGTCGGACTTATTGCTGCCAATCTGTTCACACTTATTGAAAAGCCGATGGTGTTTTGTCTCTTGAACGAACACCACGCGTTTCTCCATCTTATGGACAACCTCTTCCCTCGAAAGACCATGGAACAGATGTTGGAGCAACTTACGCCGATTCACGGCGGGCAGGAAAGAAGCAGAGCAATTTCCGGCAGGAACCCATGGGAACCCTTCGAAGGATCACGTACAGACAGCCTCGCCCTGTCCATTGCCGAGCTGACTTCGGCTGTTCAATCCTTGACACAATGGAAGCAGGACGAGCAGGCAAGAGGGCGCCGGATGACAGAGGAGCTACCACGAGTCCTCCGTGAAGAATTCAGGGCTCCGATGACCATGCTCAATGACTCGATTCATCACCTCACGACGTTTCTGAAAGATGCGCATATTCATCAAGCACAGGCAACGACCACGCGCAATGGGCTCATGAGCCGACTCAGGGACCGGCTCGTTGCACAGCGAACGTCGTCCGACCTCACGCGACCTGAGAGGCGCCCCTTTTGGCCAAAACGATCGCTGGTGTCCAGCCGACGGCCTACCGCATGAGGCATGCAGCACCACAAGGGGTAGGCGCTTCCCCCACGACGATCGGCATCACCGATCTCATGACCTCGCTCGCGATCGTGTTCATCTTGCTCTTCGCAGCGCAGATCACCAAAACCTCCTCCGCGGCGCAGTCTGAACTGCAAGATAATAAAGATGACGTGCAGACGGCACTACGTGACCACATTCAGCGTTTGGGTCTTTCTCTCGATGCAGACCCCCGCGACCCGCTCTTGCTCTTGATCGTGGTCCCGGAAAACCTTCTGACATTCGAGTTTGGGAAAAGTACACTGTCACCTACTGCGGAGCAGTTTCTCATAGACGCGTTGCCCTTCTATGTGAGGGCGTTGTGCGGGCCGCTGCGCGACAAGATCGATTCTCTCGCAATCGAGGGACACACCGATGATCACGGAAGCGATGTGTTTAATTTGAAGTTGAGTCAGGCGCGGTCGCTGG
>DATDFW010000158.1:0-6938 GCA_036522375.1 Nitrospiraceae bacterium | reverse complement strand
GGTTGGACGGGGGATGAGGTCGATGGTCTGTACCGTGAAGCCGCCTGATTCAAGGAGCGCTCTATAGGTATCGGAGCGAGGAAACAGCCAAGGATTGGGGACCCAAACCCCTCTTGAAGACAACGCAGATTCGAGAGCCGTAACAATAGCAGTTACGTTGCCGTAGCCGCCCAACTCACCGACAAAGCGCCCTCCTGGTTTAAGCGCGCGCCAGACGCCGGCGATTACCCGTTCCGGTTTCTTCATCCAGTGCAAGGCGGCATTGGAAAACACCGCATCAAATTCGTTGGCGAATGGGAGGGACTCTCCATCCATCACAGAGGCATCCAACCCCAGCGACCGAGCCGCCGCCACCATTGTCGCGCTTGAATCAACCGCGACCACCGTACAACCATGCTCAACGAGCTTAATGGTTAACGCGCCATCGCCACAACCAAGATCAAGGATTCGTTCGCCCGGTTTCGGCGAGAGCAAGGCAATGACAGGCATGCCGAGATCAGAAACAAACCGAGCGTGTGTACCGTACTGCGCTGGGTTCCAGTTCTGAGTGTTCGTGAAAGGCATCGCGCGATCTCACAATGGTGGACGGATCCG
Organism: Nitrospiraceae bacterium; assembly: GCA_036522375.1. Lineage (GTDB taxonomy): Bacteria > Nitrospirota > Nitrospiria > Nitrospirales > Nitrospiraceae > Palsa-1315. Next base: position 6,344 of record DATDFW010000158.1, on the reverse strand, counting down.
TATACGCTACGGATCTCCGAGTTCCTGCCGGGATAACACGTCTCGGGATTTCTGGCCGACAGTAGGTGAACACCTTATATATCCATAGGAACGGACCGGCGCAATAGTGACAGTGCACCCTTGGCGAATGAGGTAGGGGCAAGGGGAGAAAGATTGCAACATGGGCAGAGCCCGAGTCGCGACATGATCGTGGGAAGACAAACTCTGCAACTCGTCTTATTTTTTGTCCTTGTGGATGTCGATGACTTCTCCCGACTCATTCACTTCGATCGTGACTTGACTGCCGGCGGGAATATCTCTGAACATGCGGCTCTCGGGCTTGAGTTTAAAATTCTTCTCCCCTTCCGACGTTGAGAGCGTCAACTGATAGTGGCTATTATCAATGGAGGCCAGTGTCCCGGAGATGAAACGAGGCGCCTTATCGAACGCCCCTTTTAAATTCGCATTCATGACCATGTTGCCTTCATTGACCCAGAGGGTCATTTCATCCCCGACTTTGGGAACCCCATGGCCATGACGAACGGCCGCCGCCTCGGTTAGAGCATATGTGGCACCTGTAGGCGTCTTCACGGTATAGAGACCGGACTTCACCTCACTGACCACCCCCTCCACCTTCTTATGACCGGCTTTTATATGAGCGACCTCTTCAGGATCCGCCGGATCCGCTCGCGCATCCAGAGGCATCGTCAGCACCGCAGCTGGTATCACAAAGAGCGAGAAGAGCAAAAATAGCTTAAAAAACATCGCGTCACCTCCCTATTCGACTTGCGTGATTTGCCAAAATCTTACCATACGGCCTCAACACAAAATGTATAAAAGAGAACACGCGATCGTTCTGCGAAGCGAGACGAAAATATTCGTAGAATATCCCGTTCTATCCCTCCATCGTGATCGAATGCCGAGCTGATAAAACGCTGAGAGGAATCCCCACCAAACATATCGCGACGACGAGGACTGTAGTGGCTCCATAGTAGAAACACGCGTATGCAAGCGGAAGAAGGAGGCTTGCAGCGATATGAAGCGGGCTCAGCTTACGCCTCAGCTTGAATTGGCGCACGAAATACAGCCAAAGGTTCAGGAGTGTGCCACCCACGACAAGAAGGAACATGTACTCGCCTTTGATGACGGCAATGCCAGCCTCATTGAACGAATCCAACGACAAGACAATAACTGCCAGGATCACGAAAGCCGGTGGCAACGACCACGCCACCATATATATGGGGAGTTTATCCACAAGGGCTGGCTCCACTGCTGCTGCTTCTGCTTCTTTTTTCTTCATTCACACACCGAACATCTGACATAAGCGGCGTATACAAGCTCGTCGATAGCTGTCTGCTCGAAGAACGACGGCGGTGTCACAAAAATTCTCAGCACAAGGTCCGACTTCTGCCATGCAGGAAACGACAAGCCGACAAATAAGTCAATAGCTATGCCTAACCCCACATTTTTTTCGCGTATCCACATTCATCAATCATACGTTCCCAAGTCAAGGCTTCCCAGGGTGAGACGGTGCAGGAGATGTTTCTAAAGTCTAACCGGATCGGCGTTTAGCTGCGATTGGTGTCTTGCTACTAGGCTCAGTGCGCCGATGAGCTGTTTGCGCTGAGCTATGACATAGGGGTAGCTCTCGGTAGATGGACGCTCCTCCAAGACGGCGGTGGAGCCGTGCAATATGACAAACCCGTTTGCGGTGCGCTGGCCTCGCGCCTCAGCTCCCTTGATGCGGCAGAAAAGCACGCCGCCTGGCTGAGTTTTCGCAGCGGGTTGAGCGATCGGCGCGAGAATGTCGGAGCCGAGGACGGGGAGGAGCTGTCGAATGCGGGCCAGAAATACTTCCATGTCCTCACGGTCAGATTCGGGAAGTTTCGAGCCACCTGCCTGATTCTGTTCAAGGGTAAATCTACCGATCTGAGTGGCCTCGGTAATGAGGCGGCTCTCGAGATACCTCACATGTGCCTTAGTCAGGTTCTCGTCCTTGCTGACAAAAACGATGGCAGAAACCCAAAACTCCTTCGTCTTGTGTTGCTTGAGTCGATCACGAATGACCTCTGCCTCGCCGATGTAAGCGCGAGCTGCATTGGTAAGAGGGTCATTACCAATGAGGATATAGACGCCAGCCTTTTCGAGTTCCTCGCGAGCTAGAAGCTCGTCTAGTTCGGTGCGGGGCGCGGCGACGGCTTTGCCGATCCAGTTAGATATTTCGGCAGTACGGAGGCTCTTGGCATCTCCACGCGGAAGGAAAAGTTTGATAGTGGCTGATAACATTACGCGTATAGGCCTGGTTAATAAATGTGCTGCGATCTATCTTGGCAGGATATCGGGCAGCCTTCAGCAATCTGTCGCGGGCAAGTCTACTGCAATGGCCTGCGCTTATCCACATACCGATAAGGCGTTTATCTTCACAACAGGGGAGTAGCCAGGTTGCCCTTTACTGCGCGCGTCGAACGACCACAGTTTCACCGTGGGGGTTCCGCGAGCACGAAAGGGCAACCTGGCTACTCCCCTTCCCATGCGCACCTTCCGCCCTACGAATTAGTTCCCTCCAAGCTTGCTCGTTATCTCTCAGGGATGGGGGCTGATTAATCTTCTACTGCGCGTGTTCAACGAGGGCCTTCATAGGCCGCGCGTTGCGCGAGCAAGGGAGATCAACAGACCACACTCCCATTTATCCCATTCACGCTCATTTACCTGCCTCTTGGGGGACAGCCTGGTTGATCCTCGATTGCGCGCGTCGAACGAGCACATTCTGATCGTGCGCGTTCCGCGAGCAGGAGGACGACCAGGCCGTCCCCCTCCCCTTTCTTTGCGGGGCCATCCCCGCATCCCATGCCGGTTCGCTTCTTCCCCGCATCAAGCGCACCTCTTCCCTATTTTCTGAACTCCTGAATTTTTCTCACAGTTATTGAATTTTCTTCGCGCTCTCGCATCGGCACTCTGGTTGCTCAAGCATCTGACCGTCATCACACAGAACCAACGGCTGGAAAGGAGGTGATTCGGGACCGAGGCCGACATAATCGTCAACGCATTTCAAGTTTTAACCTTTCACGTTTCACGAACCAAGGAGGATCGCCATTATGCCGAATCCATCATCGCCAGTGTCGTCAGGAAACATTTCCCCTGCCATCGTCGGGCCGAGTAAGGATACGAAGGAGGTCTATCTCATAGGCGGGCTCGTCATGGCCGTTGCCATCGTCACCGGGGGCTTCTGGTACTACTCCGGACAGGACCAGCCCTACACCCGGAAGGTTCAGTCTGAGCCTCTGACCAATGCCCAGGTCACGCATGCGCTCAAGACCAGTACGATCCCTCCTGTTGAGCCAATCGTGCACAGCCAGACCGTCCCAGCCGCAAGCTACAAATCCGATACCGCCCATACGGACCTCTATTTCGAGGTGGGCCGCAAGGGACTCACAGACGACGCCAAGGCGATCCTCGCCACGCAGGCAGACTTGGCGAAGAACGATCCCGACCTCGGCATTCTCGTGCAGGGCTATACCGACCAACAGGGATCGGCCAGCTACAATATAAAGCTGGGAATGAAGCGCGCCGAGACTGTGAAGGCTGAATTAATGAAGGGCGGCGTGGCGGAATATCAGATCAGGGTCGTAAGCCTCGGCAAGGATGGCGCACTCTGTCTCGACAACAGCGACGTCTGCCGCAACATGAATCGGCGGGTACATCTCGAAATCCGCAAGATCGGCAAGGACCATATGATACTTTCCACCGTCGCCACAGAACCGAAGACGAAGGAGCCGATCCAATCAGTCAATGACCAGAACGCCGACACAGACGGTCACGGGTCACTGACAGGAGATTTTCTTCCTTCACTTGTCGATCCCTCGGCAACCGATCCGTCTCCACTGACGACGGATCCGGCTTCCGGCAGCTGATCGGCACTGGATCTGATCCTGGAGGAACCCACCATTTCCTCCAGGATCCGGTTGCCGACACAAGTTGTTCAGCCTTTCACCATTCGCCTCACCGAGTTCACTATGCCACACGCTCAAGATCGGGCAGAATCTGCTTGACTGAGAATATCCGGCATTGGTCTTAATAATCTGTTACCCGTTTCACGCAGCAATTCCAGGAGGCCCGCTACGCTTAGTGGTTACAGCAGAGGCAGAACATATTGAAGAAATGGAGAGAAAGGAACAAACGGTTGGGACTAGCGATGGATGACCTCCGACGTCGGCTTCCACTTCCAAGGCGCTACGGGATTGGGATCCGACCACAGGCCCTTGCGCTCGGCCTTGGCCAACTGTTCCATTTCCTCAAGTCTCTGGTCCTGGCCTCCATCAGGTCGTGCCCATGCCAGCCCTTCCTTGAGCAGCTCATGCCCGATATTACGTCCGTCCTGAAGCAGAATTTCTGCAGTGCCCACGCCGTTTCGGCTTCGCTTAAGAGCACGGACCACCACATCGCGGCTCCCGACATAGGCTGAGATCGCCTGCTTCGCCTGTTTCCCATACGCCTGCTTGAGTTCGGGACAGTCGATATCCTTAATATAGATCGTTTCATTTCTGCCATCGTGACGGATCGTCAAACGGTCTCCCTCATGGACAGTGACGACCTTCGCGAGAAAATCTGCCCATGAAAGCGCCGGATAGGCGGCCATTATTGCGAGCACAAGACCGGTTATGACGTAACGTTTCACCATGATTCATATGCTAGCGTCTCTCGCCCATCCAGCCAACTCTTTCTCGATTTTGACCATGAGACCCTCCGCTGAGAGGCTGAAAAATCCTATGGGCTGCGGAAATCTGTTTTCATAATGTTCGACCATACAGTATTTGATCGAGCCAGTCTCCTTATGTTAGCATTGATACGTTTCAGTTAGTTATTGAGACCTGCCTGGTGAAAGCTACATGAGGAATGAACCGGCCTCTTGAATTCGCAACGACGAAGGGCGGAGCCTTCATCAGACCATTTTAGGGAGACAGGACGCGGACGCGCTTCACCGCGCCAGCGTTAAGAGTAGAGAGCTGCTGTGGATAGAAAGTAATCACCGGATCTTATTTTAGGAGGAGAAGAGGATGACTACCAGAAGGTTTACCAGTCAGGCAGGGGCAGCGTTGCTGGCCGCTGTCTTGGGCGTGACCCAGGCGTCGGCAGAAGCGACGCCTCCTCATCAGCACACAGCCGTGATGACGCCCGAAACGGAGGCGGCAGCGACCGTTATCCATCGGCCGGCAGGACCCGTGCTGCAGGACAAGATGGCGCGGGCGATTGAGCAGATTGAGCGACAAGTGCAGAGCAAAGGCCCCTTCCAGGGAGCCGGCTCGCACGCAATGCAGCAAGGTGTCTTGCTGGTGGCGGAAGACCAGGACAAGGTAAAGGTTAGCCAGGGGTCCCGTTGTCCGGCAAGCGCACCGGTTCGCACGTTCGATATTTCGGCGATCAACGTCGAAATTACCGTGAACCGTTTCGGAGATTTTTATCCCGGATACATGTATGCCCTCACGGAGAACGTCCCGGGCATCCGAGCTGAAGAAGAGAAGAATAAGGCGGCTCGTGAAAGCGACGATGTCACCTTCTCGGCCGGTGCGGTATCTAACGGTCTCCAAGGAGATCTCATTCAGCCGCTTGTCATTCGGGCGAACCAGGGCGATTGCGTGCGAGTAACACTTCGCAACCAGATTGCCGACGAGCCGACCAACATGATTCTCAATGGCTCCCAAATGCTCGTGCGCAGCACGGGTAAGCCGGCCAACGCCAACAATCCTGAAGCCACTGTGGCAACGGGACAGGTCGGTGAGTTTGAGTGGTACATTCAACCGGATTTGCAAGTAGGCGGTCATGCATTCCACAGCCATACGACGCGCGAGCAATATTCGCTCGGGATGCTCGGATCCCTCGTTGTGGAAGCGCGCGGGTCCCGCCATTTGAGTCCGTTCACCGGGGAAGAGATGACCAGCGGTTGGGAAGCCATGATCGATCTGGCGAAGGGATCGGACTTTCGAGAGTTCGTGATTTTCTATCATGAGGCCGGCGACGAGACGTTCCGTTTATTGAGCCGCACCGGCGACATGCTGCCTCAACGTGACCCCCATACCGATACCTATCGGCCGGCCGCGCGCTTGCTCAACTATCGGAGTGAGCCGCATGGGACCAGGCTTGAACAACAGGCGCATTTGATCGGATTCTCAGACGAGTCCCAGGGCTATGGGTCCTATACGTTCGGCGACCCAGCCACGACGGTCCCGCGATCCTATCTGGGCGATCCTGCCAAATTCGTGATGATCGGTGGCTCCGAGATCGTGCATTCACACCACCTGCATGGAGGATCGATCCGGTGGGCAAGACAGCCCGGCACCAGTCAACTCGATCCGACCCTGAGCAAGAAC
>DATDFW010000157.1:0-6792 GCA_036522375.1 Nitrospiraceae bacterium | reverse complement strand
CCTTTATCGATAAATTAGTGGCGGCCAAGGTGGAGGTCCGTGGTTGTGAAAAAACCTGTCAGCTGTCGTCGTCGGCCAAGCCTGCGACTGATGCAGATTTTGGGAAGGAATTCCTCGATCTGACAGTGGCCGTGAAAGTAGTCAAACACCTCGAAGAAGCGATGGAACATATTGCCAAGTATGGCTCACAGCATACAGAGGCCATCGTAACTTCCGACTATACAAAGGCCATGCGGTTTCTCCGGGAGGTTGATGCCAGCGCGGTGCTGGTGAATGCCTCGACCAGATTAAACGATGGCTATCAATTCGGGTTGGGTGCCGAAATTGGAATCAGCACATCCCGTATCCATGCCCGAGGTCCGATGGGGCTGGAAGAGTTGACCTGCTTCAAGTTTGTCGTATTGGGGAGCGGGCAAATCCGCGAGTAGATGCCCTCCGATCCACGCCGTGGCGCATTAACGATCTCCGAGCATCTTCGCTTTCCAACCAATCTTTCCGTCGCAGAGGATTTCGAGCAGGCAGGCGGGCGAGTCGTCCACCAACCCACCGGCCATGTCATCTTTTATCGCTCGGACGGTCGCCGGTTTCTGGCGACCGATCCAGAAGGAAACCCGTTGCATGAATGTGAGTGGGGGTCTGATGCCACGGGTGGCGCAGTCCTCCTCCGCGCTCGGATCCGTCTGGATTGGGGACAATGGATCGGGGTGAAGCCGGCCGGCTTGGTGAATGAAACCAGCCTCAATCTCGCTGGCAAACCTGGGTGGCATCGGCTCAAGACCGATGATTTACGGATGATGGCCGCTCAGGCACTCCGGGTCCCGATTGAGGAAGTGCGCTTTTTCTACCGAGACGAGGATTTCCTGATCGGACCGACTGGCACAGCGACGATCCGTCAACGAAAAGATGCCTTCTATGTGCTCGAGGACGGGGGGTTCGAGCGGGCCAGTTTCATGTCATGTATGGGAGCGCTGAATTGGTCTTCGATCGATTTTCTGCCGGTGGTCGAACTCTTTCAGTCACTGTTGCCGGGAACGGGCTCTGCGGTCTTTGAATTGATTCGCGGACTCTATGACGATCAGAATGAGGGAAACCCGATTCCCCGACCCTTACGATATCGGGGTATTCCCACCTATCCGTCAGAAGCTGCCTTCCGCTTGTTTAGTAGTTTCTTTACCCCGCACGTCCCCAACGGGAATAACCCCTTGACGCTCTTCATGAATCCTAGTCAGGCCCATCAAGTCATCTGGCTACCTGCGGTTGCGCCGCCGGTTCGATACTTCCATCAGCGCGCGGAGGCATGTCTGACTTTTCACGGCAGTCTGTTGCACAAGGTGACTGTGGCCTCAGACCCTTCCGGGCTCTCCTATATGAGCCCAAAAGGCCACCGATTTGTCCCGTGCGATCGAAGTGCAGAGATTGTTGGGTCGCATGTCATCTTGAAGGATCGAGATCGTAAGACGACCTTGGCAGTGCCCTTGCCGCATGGAAGTTCGGAGCAATCTGGGAGGTCCCCGGCCATGAGCCCAGTCGATTGGCGGTCGGTCTTTATCCAAGGGGTTCCGCTTGTCCCTCCCGCCGAGGCCTATGGCGCGGTGTTGCTATATCCGGAGGACGAATCTGAAATCGATGAGTGCGCGGCGCAACCGTTCGTGGCCGATTACATACAAGATCTTGCCGAACAGGATCGGGAAATCGGTACGGTTCTTTCGCGGGCCGAACATGTGCTCATTGACAATGGCGATGCCGTCGCTGCGACCTGCATCTCGTTTGATCGGCCGAGAGGCTATACCGTGCTGGTACGGTATCCGGCCTTTGCACAAAAGCAGGCGCAGCGACTCTGGAGTATCTGTGCCGAGTTGCAGCAGTGGGAGTGGCTCTCGCACATTCGATTCATTTCGAGCGACAAGCTGCAAGATCAGGAAGCTCTGCATCCCTATGACGTGGTCTACCACTGGGTGCCGTACGACGGTGGAGACCTACCAGCCAGCCTGGCGGAGCGCATGAAGACGATCAGTCGAATCCTTCGAGGAGGAGGCCATGCGTTCGTTATCGGTCCGGCACAGATTGGTCAGGATGGTGCATCTCGCGGGCTTGACGTCTGTTGGGAGGTACTGGTTAGTCAGCTTCCCACGTTTCGAATGCACCGCACGATCCTGCCGCAAGCCAGGCTCAAGCCTGGTTTGACATTGTTCCTCATGAAGAAGGTATAGCAGGATGCTGAAAAAGTCCGCCAGCTTCGTTCTCGGCTCATCGAAATCCTCAACGTATCTCCCCGAGGGTACGCCTCCGGTTTCGACTCGCCTGCGGCCTTGCTGGACGGTCTTTTTGAGCACCCTGTATGGTGTGCGCTGGGTGCCACAGATCGATTACGGTTGTTGAGATGAGCGAACCGATTCCAGAACAGGTATCCAACGAAGAACCAAGCGACAAGATCGTCATCTATTGGGAACGGGAGTATTCGACTGCCTTTGCGCCGGAGCGACTGAAACTCGATTTCATGCCGCATCGCCCGTTGTTGTCCGGGATGTCGCTGAGTCAGCAGAGGACTGTGGCGGCCGAAGGCTACAAAGTAATCCCCGACGATTGTGGGCCGGTGCGGATGGCGGGCCAATATGGCTGGCTCATTCGGTCGCCGGCGGACTGCAAGATCCGCCGAACCGCCGAGGGGGTCAAGTGGCAAGCGCCGCCCATTTTGCCGGAAGAGCGGATACTTGGCTACAAGTCGTTTTCAGGGACATATGTCGATTTAATCCTAAACAGCGGGTATCCCAAGCTCTGCTGTGGTATTCGATTCTACTACCCCAAGCAAGTAGGATTAATGATGAAGGATGTGCCGAACCCCTTTTATCATTATCCCGAACGGACATTTCTTGTGTGGGAGGGGATTAAAACTCAAGAGTATAAACGCACGCCGAATACATACGATTGGCTTCCGGACTATGATGCCTTCACCGCCAACTTTTTGTTACAACTCACCAGGCCGACGACCATCAAACGTGGTGATCCCATCGGCATCGTGGTTCCGGTCCTGCTTCCGAAACAATTCGTATTGGAAGAACTGACGCCGCGTGGATGATCTCTCTGATGGGATGGGTCTTATCCGATTGCCCACCTAGTCGCAGCATCTTGTAACTTGACAGGATTCCTCCGGCCTCAGTATGATGCGGGAACCTTTAATGCTCATCCTGCGAGGTGAGCAAGGAGTGTTCATGGGCTTGAATCAGGTTTGTGTCTGTCGACACAGGATAACCTTCTCGTCGGATTTCGATGAGAAGGTTTTTTTATGCCAGAAATCATCACGATGAGCATCATCCCCCAAGATCGACCTCTAGAACGCCTGGTTATGGATGCGGGAGACGTCGCCAGGGCGGTCACCCGCATTGCCCATGAGATTCTCGAACGGAATAAAGGTGTACAGGCATTGGCGCTCGTCGGAATTCGGACTGGAGGGGTGCATCTGGCCCATCGACTCGTGAAGCGAATCCAAGAGATTGAAACGGCGTCGGTGCCGATCGGTGAGTTGGACATTACTCTTTATCGGGACGACCTTTCCTTGCGAAAGGAACAACCGGTTCTTCGCAAGACGTCGGTCCCATTTGATATTTCTGACAGGACTATTGTGTTGGTCGACGACGTGCTGTTTACGGGTCGAACGATCCGGGCGGCGATGGATGGTTTGATTGACCTGGGGCGGCCTGCAGAGATTCAACTTGCCGTCTTGATCGACCGAGGCCATCGCCAGCTGCCAATCAAGGCCACGTACATCGGGAAAAATATTCCCACGTCCCGCGAAGAAAAGGTTCAGGTGCTGTTGGAAGAAGAAGGTGAAGACGATCGGGTGGTGATCTCCAAGGCCTGATGGGGAGGGAACGATGAGTCTCAAACGCAAAGACCTCCTGAGCCTAGCCCCGTTGTCGGTCGATGAAATCCGGTTGATTTTACAGACTGCCGATTCATTCAAAGAAGTGACTGGTCGAGAGATCAAGAAAGTTCCGGCCCTCCGAGGACGTACAGTGGTCAATCTGTTCTTTGAACCCAGTACCAGGACACGAACCTCGTTCGAACTGGCAGCGAAACGGCTCAGCGCGGACGTGATCAACTTTTCGCCATCGTCGAGTAGCGTGGTCAAAGGTGAAACCTTGCTCGATACGGCGCGCAATATTGAGGCAATGCAGGCGGACATTATTGTCTTGCGGCATCCGTCGGCCGGGGCGGCCGAAACCCTGGCCCGGGGGGTGAAGTCTTCGGTCATCAATGCCGGAGACGGATGGCATGAGCATCCGACCCAAGCTCTCCTCGATCTGTATACGATCCGTGAGCGTGGATTGCCATTCGAAGGGCTTCGGGTGGCGATTGTCGGCGATATCGCGCATAGCCGTGTGGCGCGTTCGAACATTCACGCGCTCGTGAAGTTGGGGGCGGACGTTCGGGTGGTAGGGCCGCCGACGATGATGCCCTGTGGAGTAGACAAAGTGGGCGCGCGTGTCTACTACCATCTTGACGAGGCATTGTGCGGCGTGCAGGTCATCATGATGTTGCGACTGCAGCTCGAACGGCAGGGGATCGCGCTGTTTCCGACCATTCGGGAATATACGCGGCTCTATGGGTTGACTGCCGACCGGGTCAAATTGGCCGATCCCGGGGCGATCGTGATGCATCCGGGTCCGATCAATCGCGGGGTCGAGATCGCTCCGGAGGTGGCGGATAGCTTGTCGTCAGTGATTCTGGATCAGGTCGCGAACGGCGTGGCCGTTCGCATGGGCATTCTCTATCTCTTGTCAGGAGCGAGCTGAATTGTGGCTATTTACATTACGGGCGGACATGTGGTCGATCCGGGACGGTTCAATGGTGTAACCGATGTGCTGATCGATGAAGGCCGAGTCGTCGCAGTGGGGCCTCGCCTCAATGTTCCCGCTGGAGCCGCGAAAATTGATGCCACGGGACGATTGGTTCTTCCTGGCTTCGTCGACCTCCACGTCCATTTCCGTGAACCGGGCTTCGAATACAAAGAGTCAATTCAGAGCGGTGCGGCAGCGGCGGTGGCCGGCGGCTTCACCTCGGTCTGCTGCATGCCCAATACGAACCCTGTCAATGACAATCAAGCGATCACGGAGTTTATCCTCGATCGTGCGCGGGCGGCCGGGTTGGCGAACGTGTTTCCCGTTGGGGCGATTACAAAAGGTTCGGAGGGGAAGGAACTGGCGGAGATCGGAGACTTGCGGCGTGCCGGTTGTGTCGCGATCTCGGATGATGGGAAACCAGTGATGAACAGCTTAGTCATGCGGCGAGCGATGGAGTATGCACTGGCCTTCGACGTGCCCGTCGTCGATCATTGCGAAGATCTGCATCTTGCTGAAGGAGGCTGCATGAACGAAGGGGCCATCTCGACTGAGTTGGGGCTCCCCGGGATGCCGGCTGCGGCCGAAGACGTGATGGTAGCGCGCAATGTCGCCCTCGCTGAACTGACCGGGGCTCGGCTCCATCTGGCGCATATCAGTACGGAGGGATCGGTCCGAATGGTGCGCGAAGCCAAGTCGCGCGGGCTCAAAGTCACGGCCGAAGCCTGCCCACATCACTTTACCATCACGGAAGAAGTGGTCCGGGGCTATAATACCTATGCCAAAATGAATCCCCCGCTTCGGACATGGAAGGATGTGCAGGCGATCAAGGAAGGTCTTCGCGATGGGACGATTGATGTCATTGCCACAGATCATGCTCCGCATGCCACTCAGGAAAAGCAGCTGGGATTTACCGAAGCGCCGTTCGGCATCGTTGGATTAGAAACGGCTCTGTCGTTGACTTTCGCACTGGTGGAAGAGGGGGTCTTGTCATTGGAATCGGCGGTCGATAAGTTGAGCGCGGCGCCGGCGAAAGTGTTTGGGTTGGCCAAAGGCACGTTGGCGGTTGGGGCTGATGCTGATGTGGCAATCGTCGATCAGCTGGAACAGTGGGAAGTCGATCCGGCCAAGTTTTTTTCAAAGAGTCGCAACACTCCGTTTGCCGGATGGAAAGTGAAGGGTCGAGTCAGGACGACGATTGTGGGTGGACGGGTGGTGTTCGAGGCCGGCCCGGCGGAGCCATAGCGCGGTGCAGCGTATGTCCCGTTGGGGGATGGTCTGTTGCCTCACGCTTGAATGGGTGGCGCTGGCGGTGTGGGTCGGTGGTCTATTGGTGCTCATCGGAGCGGTCATTCCCGCGGTGTTCAATACGTTCGGTGGACAGGACTCAGGTGGATTGTTTTTGACGCGGGCGTTCGAAGGCTATAATCACTTCGTGATTGGAGCCATCGCGGTCTTGAGCGCCGGATTGTTGTATCGCTGGTGGTGTGGAGGTCCGGCGGTGGCGGTCAGTCGGGTCGAGCTGGTGTTGTTGGCTGGGATGGTGGTGATTGCCGGCATCATCATCGGTGTGCTGCATCCTTATGCTGCGGCGCTTCAAGCCCAGGCCTTTGCGGTGAAAGAGGAAGCGGCGAGGAAGGCGGCCTTCGAAGCATTATTTCGGATTCTGATGCCGGGTCGGTCGCTGTATATCGTCAATCTTGTACTGGGAATTCTCCTGATTGGAATCAAAGCGAAACGGTCACTAGACCGGGACAGAGTACTCGCGTGAAAAAAGCGTTATTGGCATTGGCAGACGGCACGATCTTCGAGGGCCGTGCCCTCGGATATGAAGGCGAGACGGTCGGGGAAGTCGTGTTTAACACGGCGATGACCGGCTATCAGGAAGTCTTGACCGACCCCTCGTACAAGGAACAAATCATCACCATAACCTCTCCACACATTAAAAACTATA
>DATDFW010000156.1:0-5775 GCA_036522375.1 Nitrospiraceae bacterium | reverse complement strand
GTTCGCAGACCATTGGAGAAAGGCGGGCCTGATCGAAGTGCAATTGATTCCGTAACCACTCAAACCGCGCGATGAACGCACATTGAGCCGGTTGCTTCGAGCGCCCAACGAGTTCATCGGAAAAAAACTGCTTCAGCGTTGCGTCGAGTTCTGCCTGTGGATCGATTTTCCCATTGGACGACATGAAAAATCCTGGATCGTCTTGCTCGCTGGTGTAGCCGCCAAGCAGATCCTTTCGGTAGTGAAGCAAGAGATGCCATTCTCGCTCATCGGCCAGCTTGGCCTGCAGAGCCTTGTTGATCAGTTCGGCAAGATAGGCATTTTCGGGAGGGTTACCTGCATCAACCGGCAAGACTGGAGCCAAAAACAGAACGACCAGAAAGACAAAACTATACAAACAGCGGATGAGAAAGAGACGGGGCTTCGATTTCAACATCGAAGCCCCGTGCTGGTGATTAACGAGTCGAAGCCTGAGCAAGGACTGGATGCGTGGCAATTGCGTCGTTGATCGCTTTGACCATTGCGACCGGTGAGGATTCACCTGTCTTGACCAAGGAGGTATACCGCTCCTGAGTCATGGCAAAGAACGCCGCCTGGTGCTCGACCGGCACACCCATCAAAGTGGCGAGTGATGCGAGGTGCTCGCCCTGGCCCTGCGCCATTTCCTGAGACAAGTTCTCAAAGTTGAGCTGAGCAAACATGGTGGTCTTCTGCTCTGCCATGACTTTTCCATCGTTTGTGCAGCCTGAGGTTCCCGTGCTGATTCCGAATGTCTGGCTGCCGAACGTACCGTTCGTGGTCGCCATCAACACTTGAGGTCCGATGTTCTTCTGGTGCGAATAGTCGCTCCAGGCGAGCTTGCCCAGCCCGCAGCCAGGGCCTGTGTCTGGGTTGGCCGCCAGTGCGAGGCCTGCCTGCATGCCAAAGAGCACTGCAACCGATAGCATAATCATCCTTTTCGCCATAAGTCCTCCTCCTTAGAGTTGGTTAGAACCCACTGCAACTAAATGAAACACCAGGAAGCAGTATAGCCCAACTCAGCACGATTGTTTACAAAAAAATCTTTGCCTTGAGGATACTACGGACTTGTGCGTACTATGCATGACTCCGACGTTGGCGACCACCGAATATTTTGCCATAGCTTCATCAAGCGCATTGATGAGCGCACTCGGTGAAGTCTCTCCACGATCGATGAACTCGTGATATCGTTCTTGCACCATCTAATAGAATATCTGCTGATGGTCTGACGGTATACCGAGTAACGTCGACAATGCCGTCAGATGTTCGCCTTGGCCGCGTGCCGTATCCCCCCCGCCAGATTCTAGGTGAGACGCGCACTATCAGGCAAAGAAATGAGATGTGGTTCCACTTCGGCGCCGCGGAGATATAGAAGACCAATGCCCCGGGGAAGCGTGAATCGCTTCGGTCCCGCCGATCCGGGATTGAACAGCAGCGTCTTGCCAAACCATTCTGCTTTTGGCTGATGCGTATGACCGAAGATGAAGATATCCGGCTGTTCATGCTCCAATAACTCTCGCCCTTCTTTGGTCATTTTCCCGCCTTCGTACAGAATATGGCGGATGATGATGCGGCGGCCTAACAGTTCGACCACGACCTCGGACGGAAATCCGCTCTGCTCGTAGCTATCCACATTGCCGGAAACCGCGGTGACCGGGGCGAGCTGCTCCAACTGTGCGATCACGGGACGATTGCCAATGTCGCCGGCGTGGAAAATGTGATCGACGGCATTGAAATATCGTCGCACCACCGGATCGAAAAGGCCATGGGTATCGGCAATCACGCCGATCCGAAAGGTGTTCCGCTGGTTCATGAAGCAGCAACCGGCTGGGATCCGAGTGAAGCCTGCACCTGTTTCCAATCGAACGTAAATGGCTCCGGCAGCTTCTTCGGTAAGGCAGCTAGTTCAACTTTCAATCGTTCGGCCCTGGCGGCGCTCATCGGATGCGTCGAGAGCCATTCCACCCGACCTTCGTCTTTCTCCGAGAGCCGCTCGAAAAACCGGATCATGCCGGAGGGATCGATCTTCGCCCGCTGAAGTAATTGCAATCCCGTCAGATCAGCTTCGGACTCCTGCTCCCGGCCGAACTTGAGGGTGAGCAGTTCGACACCGAATCGCTTCATCATCCCAACGAGCCCTTGTTGATCGCCGAATACAATGGCCATGGCCGTCATCAGTCCAAGACTTTTTACGATACGTTCAAGCCCATGCCGCTGCAACACGTGATTCAGTTCATGGCTCAGCACGCCCGCGACTTCTTCACCGCTCTCTGCTTTTTTCATGAGCCCAGTAAAGACCACCACATACCCGCCAGGCAATGCGAAGGCATTGACGACGTCACTCTTCACTACCGTCACATGAAACTCGTAGGGATTGTTCTGAATCTGCTCGGTCAGGCGATGGGTCATTTCATCAATTGCAGCAACCCCGGGACCCTCTTTCACGACTTCCTGATGCGCGAGAAAATCGCGGTAGGCCGACTCCCCCAGCTTCTGCTCCCACTCCACCGGAATCCGGTTCACGGCAAGCTCGATCATCGCATCGGCTCCGAGCCAGAGGCCCAGCACTGTGGACAGGATCAGCCCCCCGACCACGCCCCACACGAGCCGGCGCCGGTGACGCACCTGACGCACCTGCTCCGCGACCTTCGCAAACGGAAGACCGAGATGGTCGGGGGCCGCTTCCCGAAAGGCTCGAATCACGTCAGGATTCTTAAGATACAGCGTCCGTTCTCCATCGACGCTCGTCCATTTCACAACGAGATGGTCATGATCAAGTCCTCCAGCCGAAACGATGAGCGCGGAAAACGGGGCAACTTCCAGCTGGCCATCAGTAGTATCAGGGCTAAATGTGACGGTGAGTCCATGCTCTTCGACTTCAACAAGACACGGCGCACCGGTGGCAGGGAATTCTTCGCCAAAACAGAGCGCGTTGGGAAAGAAGTGCGTCATAGTTAATCAATGATTGACTTATTGAAGATGAACAGTCCTGAGCGGATGATCAAAACGGCGGCCAACAAGGCCGCAGGCGAGAAAGAACTGCAGACGTACCCTCTGGGGTACGTTGAGGATTGTTTCGAGCCGAGAACGAAGTTGGCCGGCGTGTTCAGCATCCGCTACTCGGAGACCGGGATGAACTGCCGTATCCATGCCCCGAAACTACCCGGGTTCCGGCTTTGGATATACACGAGTCCCGGCCCTCTGAAGCGGCAGACAAACCCTTCGCCTGAGGTGAAACTGGCAACCCAGCCGGAGGTGGCCTTTTCGATGTTGTAAGAGGTTGTCGTCGACCATGCCACCAGATGGCTATTGTCCACGATATATTCCTGACCAGGCTTCAGCTCGATCTTGTGAATGGCTCCAAAGCTGTTCAGCACGAGCAGCCCTTTCCCGCTGATTTTCAGAATGAAAAAGCCCTCCCCACCCAGCAATCCTCGGGTCATGCTCTGCATTTGACTTTCGATGACGATTGCCTCGGCACCCGCGAGAAACCCGTCTTTCTGCACCATGTACTCATTCACGCCATCGAGTTCCAAGATAACGATCTCGCCTGGCACCGTTGGAGCCAGCAACGCTTCTCCAGGGCCTCGGCTAGCGCGCAGCGTCTGGAAGAAGAACTTCTCACCCGTGAGGAACTTTCGAGACAGGGCCCCGAGAAAACCGCCTTCCATCTTGCTTTCAATGTCGATGGTCGGTGAACAGGCCACCATGGCACCCGACTCCGCTTTAATATTCTCACCTGCCGCCAATTCCACCCGCACCATGGGAAACGCCCCCGGATATAAGATTTCGCTTTTCATTCCTACCATCTCCTCTTTCTATAATTACACTCCCACTGAAGAAGGTGCTCGAATCGCTCTGACTGCGCGCGTCCACCGAGCACATTCTGATCGTATGCGGTGCGCGAGCAAGGAGCCATTTGGGCACCTCCTTCTCACCCCGTGACCCATCCATATACTCGGCGACTCGGCTCCAGTCCTTCTTCGAGATAACTCATTCGAAGTTGGCCCAGCGCATCCTTCGACACCTCATGCCGTTTCGCACTCACATCGATCCCAAAAATCCTGGCAGCGTTGAGGCCAAAGATCTGTTCCTTTACCTGCCTCGTCAAGAACTGATAGCAATGCCTGTCGATCAGTTGATCGGGAATCTGAAATCGCCGAAATGCTTCGATCTGCCATTGCGGGGTGCCATACCAGATGGAATCCGTGCCCCAAAGCACGTGATCGACGCCGAACGCGTTAATGATCTGACCAAGCACATGCGCGCAGACCGCCGGATGGGTCGTCACGAGCTGGGCAAAGGTCGAGCCGAGTTCCATGTAAATATTCTTGATTCCAGGCTGACCCTGCTTCATATGGCAAAACTCGGTGGTCCATGGAATCTCGCCCGTTTTTGCAAACACTTCATCCACTAGCGCGGCGGTTTTAAGTCCAGAGTGATAGACCAGAAAGTCAATGTCGGGAAAATCCTTGGCCGCCTTGATCAAGTCCTTAGGATGGTTATAGTCCGGCACAGGGCCGAGCGGCAATCCCTTGTGGACGCAGACCCGCTTCACGTTCAGCTTGCGTGCCTGCTCCAACATGGGATATGCAATTCGCTCGTCGTCCATCCACCAGCCGCGGTCGAATCCCTTTGGACAAGACCCAGTGTAGCCCTTCCAGGCATCGACTTTGAGGGTCTCCGCCTGCATCGCCATGAAGTCGAGGTCCGCCGTGCCAAGTTGCGGGGTGACGAGTCCATGGGCCAGCATACGTTGCGAACCGGCAACCCGATTCACCTCATCCCGAATGTGCGCCATCTCGTGCGGTGGCACGACGGCCTCTTGCGGATAAGGCCCTGGCGGGGTACTAATGAGTCCGATCGTCGTCTCACTATCGAGAAAGACCTCTTTCACGAAGTTGCGCCACGATAGATCGTCGAACGTGCCCGCATCGTCTGCCAGCTTGGGGTTAAGTCCCATTTCGCGAACGCGACGGCGCATCGATAGCAATGCCTGTTTGGACACGCCCCCTTTGCGGCGATCCTCCGCACCCGCGGGGTCGTAATGTGAGCTTACATAATGCGTCTGTGCGTCGAAAATGAAGTAAGGTTCCCCCTGCTGTTCAGCAAAGGCGGCCGACTCGAATAATTCGATTTCTCCAATTTCAAAGAAGCGGCCGAAGACTGAATTCATGGCGAGCAGTGCGCCGGCGATTCCGCCCGTCGTTTTGAGAAAGTCTCTACGGGTCAGGCCTTGTCTGCCAGCGGAGCGCTCAATTATTGCCGCGGTCATCTGTTCGACGCGGACCTGGTCTTTCGTCTGGCCGAAGGGCGCAAACTCCTCGTTCGAAACGATTTGAGTCGGCACTGCAACGTGAAAGGTTTTGCCTTGCCGAACTGCGAGATTCTTCCATCGAGAATGTTGGAGAGGAGCCATAACGAATCGTACTCTGAATATGTAATGGGCTGATTCTGTGGAATACCACAGGCGGTGTCAAGCAACTAGGGACGCAGAATTATGCGGACCAAGAGGTTTGAAACTCTATGAGCAGTCCGGATGAAATAGCTGCCCTTCAGGCGATCGGTATCGCCACGCAACTGACCTCACGACGTGAACAAGATCCATCGACAAATCGGCCTTGCCGCTGGCATCTGCGCGATACGGAGGACCAGACGTTCGAGACAAGCGGAAATCAATCTCGCATGCTGCGAAAACAACAATCAACGTATGGACAGGTGAGAGGCTGGCAGGGGACCGATCGATTCAACGTGCGT
>DATDFW010000155.1:0-4006 GCA_036522375.1 Nitrospiraceae bacterium | reverse complement strand
AGGAGGCAATATGCTCATCGGTCATGTACTTATTAAAACAGCCGCAGCTATTTCGTTCTTGTGCATCGCGTTGATAGCCTCTCAGGCTACCGGTGAGTCATTCGAAGTTCGGATTGTTCACGCCAGCAACGATGCAATTGTGTCATCCAAAGCCCAGGTACTGACCTTGGCAACTATGAGAGGTGGTTCTGGAAGCAACGTGATAAGAATGAAGAGCTCTGGGTAAGTAAGAAGGTGGAAATCGACATTCATGATTTCAAGGTGGCGAAAACAACGATCCCAAATTCACCTTTTCTGCCGATGGTGGATATTGCACTAACAGAAAATGGGAGGAAGAAGCTGGCAGAATTATCTAGCCGAGATTTGAAGAGAAGGGTTGCGGTATTTTTAGATGGGAAGCTTCTAGTGGTCCCTATAATTATTGAACCTTTGACAATAGGAATATTGCGTATCAGCGGAGATTTTGATCGTGCAGAAATTCAGAACATTACTGATCCGATAAATGTGTTGATCAGTGAGGCGAGAGTCCATGGCCATTAGAGACTTGCCAAGCCCGTGGAGATAGCAATTCTTGGGCATGACAACACCTCAACCGATCAGGGCCTGACGTGTTTCACTAGGAGTTAGATCTTTAGGCTTGGATAAAGCGACCGCTCAAAATCGTTGTCCAACAAGGCCCGAGGCGAACCAAACCCGGAGGCGTACCCTCTGGGGTACGTTGAGGATTTTGGGGAGCCGAGAACGCAGTTGGCAGCGATTTTCAGCAGTCGCTAGAAGAGGCTCTTGCTGACTTCTGCAGAGAGCACACTTTCATTGCCGGCGCTGTCATAGGCGGACATGGCAAAGAAATAGGTCTGGCCATTGGGAAGATTGGAGATAGTATAGCTCGTAACTGTTCCTATCACGAATGCGGATCCAGGGAAATTATACGTACCGGAAGCCGTACCGACGTAGATTTTGTATCCAGCCAGATCAGGTTCCCTGTTCGCCGCCCATGTCAATGTCAGGCTCCCTGTCGGTGGGCTAGGAGGAGAAGGTGCCGAAGGGGGAGTTGACGGAGGAGTCGCGGAAGGAGGCAGTGCCGGAGGTGTGGTGACAACAGGAGTCGGGGCTTGCAACAAACTTGCGATCGAAGGGTTCTTGATCAAGTTCAACGCCGATCGCGAACCGTGAGACGAGGGAGTTGAGTTGTTTCCTGCTGACGCGACAGAGTGACCGCTTGTCGCCCTGGCGAACGCTGAGGAAGCAGTCGGTGCCAGCAGAGCAGCACCGGTCGAGGTGATTCCTGAATGAGTAGCTGCTGCCGATTTCATTGGAGGTGGCTGGACTGGAGGGATCGTGCCCTTGGCGATATCAGCTGTCGTCTGCGTGACTTGCCCGGTTGCGATGCCCGATGTCGGGATGCCAGGCACGATCTGGGATGAGGCCGTAGGAGCAGTGATCGTCGCAAGGGCCGGATGTTTGGTCAAAGTTCGATGATGCGATGTAGACATGGTTGGTAGAGGAGTTGAGGGTTTAAGCGGTTCGTTCGGGGTCGTGATGCGGGGAGGTTTAGCACCATGAGGTTGGAGAATCGTCCCCTGAGTCGTGGCAGGCAAAGTAGCGAATTCAACAGCTGACCGATAAATCAAACTATGGCGGCGTTGTGTTTCTGGTTCTGCAGCTGAGCTGACGACGGATGTCCCGAGTGATTGAAGACTCAGGAAGAGTACCACCGCAAGAAACTGAATTTGAAAGCGAAGTCCTGAGATATCGTCCAGTGGCATCATGCCTGGCAGGCTCTATGCTACTTGTTTGGATGAATACCCCACCATTGTGCCGCGAACATGCGCGAAGGGCCAGATAAATATCAATTTGTACCGAGGGTGTGCGCATCGTAGGTGACGAAGATGCACAAATGGCAGCAGATTGAGATTAAATGAGGAGGAGGAGGGCGAGGGCAGAAGTAAGCCCGTCAACGAACAAAGCGCAGTGAAGTAGAGTGTGCCGGATCGATCACTCAGCCAAGGCAGGCTTCCATCCTCACCTCTTCATAAATCCCAGTGCCTGCTCAAGCTGAACCAGGACTTGTTTGGCCAGCCGGTGCAGAAGAACCTGCACCAGACCAGGTCCGCGAGCCTGATGAACATGGTGTTGAAGCACTGCGATGAGATCGAGTGCTCCGAAGGCCGTAAGCCGCACCATCTCGCAAGGTCGGTAACTCCCTAAGCCTCTGAAGCTGGCGGACGTTTTCAGCAACAACCTGCTAAGCTTCTGTCATGAGATGGGTGAAGAACCAATCGCTGATCAAAGTCGTCATCTGGTGAAAATCCTCTTCCCGAGTGAATTGGTGATCGGCATCCGGAAGAAGAACCAGTTTCTTTGGACCGCTCAGCGCGTCACACAATCGCCGGCTTTGATGGAGGGGGACACATTCATCATGCTCACCCTGGACAATTAGTGTGGGCACGGTGATGTGTTCAGCCGGCCCATACGCAATCTGCCTGAGGCAGTCTTCGTAAAATCGATACCGCAAACGGACTCGCTCAGGCCCTCCCATGATATTCGGAATCGTGTCGGTGGCTTTCCACTGTGCCAGCTCTTCGAGCCCGAAGGTTAAGCGAAGCTCTTCCGCAAAGTCCACCACCGGACATTTGAGGGCCAAACAGGCAATCTCTTGGCACTGGGCTGCCGTGAGAATGGCGACGAGCCCTCCGAAGCTTGAACCGGCGAGCCCAATTCGGTCATATCCCCTGGCGATCATCAGATCCAATGCGGCTTGGGTTTGATGCATGGCCAGGGTTGTCGTGAGGTCTTCGAACGGTCCGTCACTCTCTCCTTGGCCAAAAAAATCGAACCGGAAAGTTGCCAGGCCCTGCTTATTGAGGAGACGGGTCAAGGTCCTGTTGGTTGTACTGTTCTTACCGGAGAGAAATCCATGACACAGCACGGCGAGACGCGTCGTAGGTTCGTCAGGTGCGCTCAGTATTGCCGCGATGCTGTGTCCATGGCTATCATGAAACGTCAGGGCTTCTTCCATAAGATGTCTCTTGTAACCGAGGAAGAGTGGGGAAAACTATGACCTATTGCACGCCGGGACATCAATAGTTCGCCCGCGTGCCTGAGATGAGGGGGGATATTACTCCAGAGGACGAATCCCAAAGGCCCAGGCTAGCTTTGCGGTAAAGAGGGTCAGGCTGGCAAGCAGCAGGCCGACGGTGATCCACGTTGCGAACTGAATGGAGAAAGAGCCGACCGGAAAGTTCCAGGTCATCGTCGCGAGTGCGCCGAAGCCCATCGTCCCCAAACTCAATCCAACAAGCTGAACGGTTCGCCACCGGTCCATGATGGCTGTGAGTTGATCTCGATAGGGCCCCTGCTTTTTCCGGTTCGCAATTCGGCTGGCTGCTAGTATCTCGGGAATGCCATAGGACAAAACCCCCAAGACCGTCTGCAGGATAAATCCGATCAAGGCCATGTGGGTATAGGCTGCCAGGTGCAATGATCCAAATGGCAGCACAGGCGGTTTCGGCAGAAAGTTGGCTGCGACAAGCACGCCCATGATCATCATGAGGACCAGAAAAAATGTTGCAATCAGGAGGTGATCGGAAGCGGCATTTCCCGGATGGCCGGAGTCCAACCAGGTGCGCAGCAGGTTATAGGCGTAGAGGCCGATGCTGATGACGAGCAGCCCTCCGATCGCGAGCTCAAGGTATAGGGACGAAGTCATAAACCCGCCGACCAATATGACGAAGCCGGCGGGAAGCAGCCCTGTGACAAGGCGGGCGAGTCGCAGGCTATAGAGCTCGGTGTGTAAGATGATCGGCAAGAGCTGATGCGTGGCACCGATCATCGCCATGGTAATGAATCCCAGCAGAATCACATGCAGATGAAGAAGCCGAGCATGGGCATAATATTCCGGCATAAGTCGAAAGGCCATGGCGACACCAATGGCCAATCCAACGAGTACGGCGATGAGTGCGCATCGATATAACCAGGAAGGACTGGCCGGTTGAGTCAGCCGTTG
>DATDFW010000154.1:0-14740 GCA_036522375.1 Nitrospiraceae bacterium | reverse complement strand
GTCGCCAACAAGAACGCCTGGCTTTAGGATTTGAATCTTTTCAATGGCCGTAATGGTCCCATGGATCTTGCCGCTGTTCATGAGCACTCCGGCGCATATGATGCCTTCGATCACGGCGTGCTCTCCAACAATTAACGTTCCGGTTGTATGAATCTCGCCTTCAACGCGCCCGTCAACCCGAACGGTGCCATCAAAAGTTACGACTCCCTTGAATTCAGCCCCTTTCCCCAAAAGCGTAAAGTTCTCGCTGTGCTGTTCGGCTTGTTGGCTCCGTTCTTTCGCTGCCCACATAATCGCCTCCTAAGATGTTTCCCGCATATGCATGGTCCAACACCACAAAGCGGGGTTTTAAATACCTACATATTAATACCCTCTATCCATTGACTCGTTTAATGCCAGGAGGCATGATCATTCCGACGGCGTGCAGTGAAACCTCCCGAGGGAGCTCGCGTATACCTTGAGCCATTTCGAGCGCCCCGTTGAACAGCACGCCATCTTCCATGGAAAGGACAGGCGTCTTGACACTCGCATTCATCACGGCCGGTGCCCGGAGCTTCACGCACTCTTTCGCCACGACTTCTCCGGTGACCTTTCCTTTAGACACAATGGTTCCGGCGGTTATTTTTGCCTGAATCACGGCCTCTTCACCAATCAGCAGTACACCATCAGTATGAATTTCTCCGTCAAGATGTCCATCGATTCGCACTGTGCCACTATAGGTGATCGTGCCCTTGAATTCGACTCCCTTTCCCACAAAGGCGCTGATGTCCCCAGTCCCCTCGGATGCGGTTGAGTTGGCAGTAATCATAGTAATCTCTTCGCCTTCCTGCTCGCCTGAGCTCTTCTCTTCTTTTTTTTCCTGCCCCCACATGGATGCGTCTCCTCGAGTTGGTGACTCAAATAATTTCAGCGCGATCGTGATGAGATGAGAAAATTACTCGATCAGAAGGGATACGGCCTCGAATACGTAGAAGCAACAAGTATGCCTCCTGACACTTTCAACTCTTCGAGCCAGAAATATGGTTTAAGTTAATTCAACAGTGTTTCGAGAATCCCATCGAGTTCAGGAGGAGAGAAGTAGTGAATGACGATTTTCCCACCCCGTCTTCCCTTTTGGATCATGACTCTAGTGCCCAATCGTTTTTGCAATCGCTCTTCAACATCAGACCAGGGTGACCGCTGTAATTCCTTTGCCCCTTGCTTCTTTGGGGTCGGTGATGATTCTATAGTTTTTTCGGTCTCTCTTACTGATAACCCTCTTGAGACTACGAGACGGGCGACTCTAAGCTGTTCATTCTGGCTGGAAAGACCAAGAATCACTTTCGCGTGTCCCAAGGAGAGCTGGTTTGTTTCAATCATCTCATGAATCTCTGAAGGTAAATGAATAAGACGCACGACATTGGCGATCGATGATCGGTCACAACCGACTCGTTGCGCAATTATGTCCTGAGTCAGTCCAAATTCGTTCATCATGCGATGATAGGACCTCGCCATTTCCATGGGATTGAGATCTGCTCGTTGAAGATTCTCTACGAGTGCCAAAAGAACAGACTCTTCATCTCCGCAATTACGTATGACAGCTTGAATTGTTTCAAATCCCGCTTCTTTCGCCGCACGCCAGCGCCGTTCACCGGAAATAAGTTCATAGATGCCGTCGCCCTTTCGTCGTACCAAAACTGGTTGCAGCAATCCGCTTGTTTTCAATGAAGCGGTGAGTTCTGCCAGTTCCTGAGGAGAAAATGTCTGTCTCGGCTGATATCGATTCGGTACGATCGCATCGACTCGCACATGCTGCGTATCAGACAATTCTGGTATCGCCTTGACTTTGGTGACAGGCAGCAGTGCGTCAAGCCCTCTACCGAGCGCTTTTTTCTCCATGACTATTAAACTCCTTGGCTAAAGACAAATAGGCCTGAGATCCTGACGATGCAACGTTATACAACATAGCCGGACGTCCGTAGCTTGGGGCCTCGGCGAGCGTCACATTGCGAGGGATCATGGTGCTGTAGACGATGTCTTTGAAATGCTCCCGAACTTGCTCAACGACCTGGCGCGCCAACGTATTCCTCGCATCGAACATTGTCAAGACGATCCCTTCCAACTGGAGCTCTTGATTGAAGGACTGTCGAATTCGATCAATATTTCCAACTAACCGGCTTAGCCCTTCCATGGCATAGTACTCACATTGAACAGGAACCAAAATGCTCTGGGCTGCGACAAGCGCGTTCACTGTCAGAATTCCCAATGTTGGAGGGCAGTCAAGAAAAATAACATCAAATAAATTGACAACATCCCGTAAGAAATTCCTGAGTAGGTTTTCACGTTCTTCAAGATCCACCAGTTCTATTTCAGCCCCCGATAAGTCTGCATTTGCCGGCAAAAGTGACAAGCCCTTCACTTCGGTATTTTTTACGGCATCATGAAACTTCACATAATTAATCAAGCAGTTGTAAACAGTAATGGGTAAAGATCGTGGATCAACTCCTAGTCCACTCGTGGCATTCCCTTGCGGATCCATATCGACGAGTAAAACTCGCCTACCCAGAAGTGCGACAGCAGCAGCAAGGTTGATTGCTGTTGTCGTCTTTCCTACACCACCCTTCTGATTTGCGATTGCTACAATCCTTGTCATAATTTATTTTTATATATTTTCCCGATTGAACCATTTCATAATGTTCCACGTGGAACATTCGTCCGCGCAACAATTGCTTATCTATGAGCCGGTTTTCTCGATCACAGTGATCACCCTATTCCCTGTTTCTTGCGGAAGAGTCAGAGCAGTTTCACTCATGACATGAAACTCTTTTCCAAAATCATGGCCTTTTATAGCTTTTGTCCTATATAAGACGATTTTCCCATTTGGTGCCAAAAGCGCAGGAATGTGTTTCAATATTCCTTCATATTTCAAAGCCCTTATAACAACCATATCGATCAAATAGTGGAGCTGGTTTTTGGCGTACTGCTCGATGGTGCCGTTAAACACAAATACACTCTGAAGTCGCAACAGGCCGATCACTGAGTTGAGAAAGGAACATTTTTTTTGAACTGGCTCTACAAGAATCAGCCTAATATCAGGTCTTATGATTCTAAGTGGAATACCAGGGAAACCTCCCCCGGACCCTATGTCGAGCACCGTACAATTTTTAGGAAAATTTATTGAAACAAGCGAAGCGAGTGAATCAACAAAATGCTTAACGATAATATCCCGCGGATCAACGACTGATGTGATATTGATCCCTCTATTCCACTCGATGAGATGGGCGAGGTAGCGCATAAACTGCTCCACATGGTTTTCCTCGATGGCCAGCCCAAGTTCTCTTATGGAGTTTATTGTAAGTTCACGCAATTCCTGTTCATGTTCCACGTGGAACAATTACGTGAATCAGCAGATGAGGTCAAGACTTTCCAGGGTGCAGAAGAAAAATGGGTACATGTACTCGTCTAGGATAAGACCCGAAGGAGGCTATCATGATTGGATTCGCCCTTATATTTTTCAAGAGCTACAAGAAGAAGAGAGATTGCCGCTGGCGTGACTCCTGAAATTCTTGATGCCTGACCAATACTTGCGGGTCGAACTTCCTTCAGTTTTTCTCTAACTTCTCGTGAAAAGCCAGGAATCCCATCGTAATTGAATGCCATAGGAATGGCTTTCGTTTCCAGTTTTTTGAATCGCCCTATTTCTTGAAGTTGACGTTTTATGTACCCAGAATATTTGATTTGAAGTTCTATTTCACTAGCAGTTTCAATGTCTTGAATAGTATCCATGTCTAGTGCCTGTAAGAGAGTCATATAACTTGCTCCCTGTCGTCGTAAAAGTTGAGCTACAGTGCAAGGACCAGAGACCTCTGCAATGTGAGTCTTTGCCAAACGCTCACGAACAGCCTCCGTGATTCTTGGTCTGATCTCTTCGAGACGTGCGATCTCAGATTCGATTGTCTGCTGTTTTAATTGGAACCTTGAATAGACTTCATCGCAAATTAATCCGACAGACCGGCCAATATCTGTGAGACGAAGATCAGCGTTTCCATGGCGTAATAAGAGGCGGTACTCGGCTCGCGATGTAAACATGCGATAGGGTTCTCTGGCGTCTTTTGTAATGAGATCATCAATTAATACACCGATGTACGCTTGTGATCGATCGAGCACTAAGGGTGATTCATGTCGAATCTTCAGTACTGCATTAATGCCGGCGATCAAGCCTTGAGCGGCTGCTTCTTCGTAACCGGACGTTCCATTGATCTGGCCTGCGTGATACAGACCGGCCAAAAGTTTGGTTTCTAGAGTTTGGTGTAATTGCCATGGAGGAAAATAGTCGTATTCGATCGCATAACCAGGTTTGAGCATGATAGCTCGCTCTAGCCCGGGAATGGTCTTCAGAATTTCAGCCTGCACATCGACTGGTAGGCTTGTAGAGATCCCATTCGGATAAAATTCTCGACTCTCCAGTCCCTCCGGTTCGATAAAGATCTGATGGCGTTCTTTATCTGCAAAGCGCACAACTTTATCTTCAATTGATGGGCAGTACCGTGGTCCCACTGACTCTATAACGCCGCTATAGAGCGGCGACCGGTCCAGATTGCGCTGGATCAACTCATGCGTCACCCTGTTGGTGTGGGTCAAATGACAGGGGAGTTGCCGATTGTCAATCCGGTCGGTTCGATACGAAAAGGGCTGTGGAGGATTGTCGCCCGGCTGCGGTACCATCACAGAGAAATCGATCGTCGCTCCATCTAAGCGAGGCGGTGTTCCGGTCTTGAGGCGGCCCACCTCGAATCCGAGGTCTCTCATACAATTGGACAAGTGTTCGGCGGACGCTTCTCCCGCTCGTCCGGCAGGAAAATGATTCAAACCGATATGGATAAGTCCCTTAAGAAATGTACCCGATGTCAGGATAACGGCCTTGGCCTGGATGTGATCACCGCGATCCGTCACCACGCCCGCCACCGCACCGGCACGCGTCAGCGAGCGATCGACTGTCCCTTCGCTGATCGTCAGCCCTGTCTGAAGGCTCAACGTACGTTGCATGGCATCTCGGTATAGTTTCTTATCGCATTGGACGCGGAGGGCTCGAACGGCCGGGCCCTTGCTCGTATTGATGAAACGGAACTGGATGCCGGCTTGATCGGTGTTCCGTGCCATCTCCCCACCCAGTGCGTCGATTTCCTTTACCAAATGTCCTTTGGCGATTCCCCCGATCGCCGGATTGCACGACATCTGCGCGATACGGTCGTAATTCATCGTAAGCAGCAGGGTGTGCGCACCCATGCGTGCCGCGGCCAAAGCGGCCTCACAGCCGGCATGGCCTCCACCTACCACAATGACGTCAAACTCCGGTCCCATGGTCAACGTGTTTTACTTTCCGATACAGAACTCTGAAAAGATCCGTTCGAGAATCTCGTCTGTGGTAATGACGCCCGTAATTTCTCCAAGCGCGTCGGCTGCGGCTCGCACATCGATTGAAACAAGTTCACCGGGCATGCCACACCGCACAGACTCAAGAGCTTGGCCCAAGGATTCGCGAGCCCTGCGCAACGCATCACGATGTCGCACGTTTGTCACCGTGACACCATCCACCGTATCGAACCCTCCAGACACCAGCTGGGCACGAAGAACTGCCTTCACAGTCTCCACTCCTACCCCAGTTTTTGCCGAAACCGCATATGTCGGATGGTCCGCCAGCGCTATGTCAGTCTCCACTGCTTTGGCAAGATCCGTCTTGTTCTGAACCACCACATGTTTGCGATCCTTGACAGCACTCAGAAGTTCATAATCATCGCTCGTGAGGGGCACACTCCCATCCACCACGACTAACAAGAGGTCTGCCTCGTGCTGCGCAGCATGCGTCCGTTTGATCCCTTCCTGCTCGACGACATCATCTGTTTTCCTCACTCCTGCTGTGTCAAACAAACGAATCATCACCCCGTCAAGATCGATGGATTCCTCGATCACATCCCGCGTCGTCCCAGGAATGGCCGTCACAATTGCCCGCTCCTCCCTCAGAAGGCGGTTCAACAGGCTGGATTTGCCGACATTCGGACGGCCAAGAATGACAACTCGTGCCCCTTCACGCAAGATCCGCCCCTCCTGCGCCGTCGATTCCAGATTCTGAACCACCGCACAGGCCTCTCCCACGATACGCACGAACTCATCACGCTGAAGAAAGGAAATATCCTCATCCACAAAATCTATCCCTGCTTCCACATGCGCTAAGACCATCAGGAGAGAAGTCCGAGCCTGTTCCACCCCGCGAGCGAGATCACCACGCAGTTGACGTTGGGCTATATTCAAGCCAGCGGATGATCTGGCCCTGATCGTATCGAGTACTGCTTCCGCCTGGGAAAGATCTAACCGTCCATTGAGGAAGGCTCGCTTTGTAAACTCTCCCGGTTCCGCAATCCGCGCACCGGACTCAATGCAGGCCTTGCACACCATTCCCAGCACCAACGGCCCCCCATGAGACTGAATTTCCACGACATCCTCTGCTGTAAACGACCTCGGGGCCTTCATGTAGACCACCAGGGCCTCATCGAGCAGGGCCGATACAGAAGAATGTGTACGGACCACTCCCGCCTTTGGGCCTTTCGCTGCTGGAATCACAAGATCCGCAAGATGCAGCGTATGCGAGGGAACTATTGAAAGGGGCCGGCCAGAACGCAATCGAACAACGTGTGATGCAACGACAAGCGCCTGAGGACCACTTAGGCGAACGATCCCAATTCCTCCCTCGCCTGCTGGAGTGGCAATAGCACAGATTGTGTCTTCTAGTCCCACGTGCATGACGCCTCTTCCGCTTGCAGGGTTAAACCCCACTACTCTAAACGAAGAATTTTTCCAATCTGCACGTTTGGGACGAGAGAAAACTCATCTCGCAGGATAGTCGAGCAGAACGAATGGGAGGAGGTAACTGAGTTGGTAACCCAATCTGTCCATGTCGCGCCGTTCTCTGCTTCCTGCGCGTCTCGCGACATGGTTTCTGTCTGGCAACTGCACCGGTACACCGGCAACGGGGCCTTTCCCCACATCAGCGGGTCTAAACTAGGTACAGTAACGGGAGACAGCTATGCATTCGTGCTGCCACTCTGCTCGGCCCTTGCGGAGATGAGTGCCTTGTCGTGCAACAGAAACCGATCCGTGACTAACTGTTGAGTAATAGTCAAAATATTGTTCGTCATCCAATACAAGACAAGGCCTGCAGGAAAATTTATGAACAGGAATGTCATACCGATCGGGAGAATCAACATGATTTTAGCCTGTGTCGGATCCATTGTGTTGGGCGTGATTTTCTGTTGGATAAACATCGTCGCGCCCATGATTATCGGCAACACATAGAAGGGATCCTGCACCGACAAATCGGTGACCCAGAGCATGAATGGGGCCTGGCGCAAATCAATCGACATGTAGAGGACATTGAACAGGGCTATAAAGACCGGCATCTGCAAGAACATCGGGAGAATGCCGCCCAGTGGATTCACCTTTTGCTCCCGATACAGTTTCATGAGCTCCTTGTTCAACCGGTCACGATCACCCTTGTATTTCTCCTGGACCGCAGCAATCTTGGGTTGGATTGCCTTCATCATTTTCATCGACTTGTAGCTCTTGTATTGCAACGGTACAAATAACAGCTTGATTCCTACCGTCAGCAGGATGATGGTAATCCCATAATTAGGAATATAGTCATGGATAAATCGCAGCACATAAAAGATCGGCTTGGCGACCGCTTTCACAAAGGTCCAGCTACCGTAGATGAACCATCCGAAATCGATCATGTCCTCCAGGCCCACGTTCAACGATCGAAGCGTGTCATACTCCTTCGGACCCGCATACAGCTGAAGCGCAACCGAGGACGCGGCTCCTGAGGCGGGCATCCGCACACCAGCGGACACCACTTTTGGAACCTCGGTCTTGACGAGAACGGCCTCACCCTGCTTCGGCATCATCACCGAAATGAAATACTTGTCCTGTAAGGCGACCCACTGAACCGACCCCTTCAGTTCAAGCTCTTTCTCCGGCGTGTCTTTATCTATTTTGTCGTCGACACGCGAGGCCGACCCAATCAGACCGATGAACCCATCACCCCACTCTACGATGCCGAAGTTCGTCCCTAATCCGATTTCATAGGGCTCATTGATCCCCTCGATGGAGACCGCAACATCCACCATATAGCTATCGTGGTGAAACGTCAGCCGTTTCTCTACGCCGAGATGAGTGACAGGATCCTGGAACTGCATCGTGACATGCCCGACCGGATGACCAGCATCAAGATTTGTGAAGTCTTTCTCAATTCGATAGAGGCCTTCTCGAAATGTCTTGTCGATGTCGGGATTTGCGACGGTAATCGAGAGTGGGCCTTTGAACTTTCCCCCCTGATACACGAGTTGAACCGGCTTCACGTCGGGGGGGGATGTATGATAACGCTTCAGTTCCAGACTTTGAATAACCCCACCACGATTCGATAGTCCAATCCGAACCAGATCCGTTTCAACTGTGACTGTCTGTTCCATTATTGATGGTGCAGGAGCTGACGATAGAGCGTTGGACTTTTGGCCAGATTGGGTCGGAGTGGTCACACCGGGCGGACTGCTGTTCTGGCCTTCCACATGGGCGGGAGCCAGCTTTTGCTCCGAGGAAGAGGGGCTCGTGACGGTGCTGTCCTCAGCAGGAGGGGGCTCAGGAAACCATCCCATCTGCTTGAGGAACACATCAAATCCCAGGATGATCCCTAGCGATAAAATCAGAAAAACGACAACACGTTTGTCCATAAATAAACCGCTATATTGCTGTCACCAATATACGACTCTGCTACGTTGGGACCTCTCCTCTACAATGCTATGAGTTCCTCGCTAAGCAGATGACAAGCACAAGTTTTCGTCTTCCGAATGTCCCCATACCCATTGATCGAGTCATCTGCCTATTCAGAACAGCTGGGCTCAAAGCGGCAGGCTGCCCGCGAAGGAGCGAATTCCACCTTGGATAGCGGCAAGCACCGAAAGGCAATATGGGCCTACGCTAGTCTAGATGGGTACGAAGCAGCTGGTGGCGCTGGAGCGATGATAGCCACATTTCTTTCAACACAGCAAATGGCTGCGTAATTGAATCCCTTTTTGGAAAGACAACCAGGGAGTATCCAGCGAGCAATTGACCATGCAACTGCCGAGTGAGTTCCCGAAACAACCGTTTCACTCGATTTCGGTTGACCGCTCCTCCGAATCGCTTCCCCACCACAATACCGACCCGGCTGGTACCCACGTCCGTTCGACAAATCACCACATTGAACAGAGCGGTAGAGATACGACGACCGTGCTCCTTAGCATACTCAATGTCACGGCTGTGTTTCAAAAACAGATCCCTGTCACCTCCACCCTTCGGCATCGATACTATCCTGGGAGAACGGAGCTTACACAGGGCACCCCCTGAGAGCCGATCTCCGGACTCGGGACCACACACCGTCATCCTGTGCTGGGAGCTACCGAGTCTGGGGGACATAACGGAGGGGCGAAGAATTCCTTCGTGAAGCCCTAGCCAGCGTGGCTTGACCTATACGGTCAAGCGGGCCCGTCCCTTCGCACGACGACGAGCCAAGACCCTCCGGCCATTCTTTGAACTCATCCGCTTGCGGAATCCATGCTCACGTTTTTTCTTGAGGTTCGATGGCTGCTGAGATGTAAACGACATAAGATCACTCCAGGCCTAAAAAGACGCACGAATAACTTGTCATTATAGGGGCGGGGTGTCACCCTGTCAAACAATGTACCGTCCATTTTCATTGGACAGGAAACAAGGCCAATCCTCTTCCATCAACATTGGAGTATCTATTTCGCACAAGGCTACTCCAGACCAAACATTAAGAGCGTATGTTTGTGTTTCTCGGACCTGATATTTACAATGAAAGAAAGGCTTGCCATGACACTCGAGACTCATCGATCATTTCCCTCAGATCTTCAATCACTGGTCGCTACGGCGAATGCCCAACTCTCCGAGGCCCATGCGGTCGAGCGATTGTGGGCCCATGATTATCGACTCTGGAAGGAGGATCCTACTGATATTACCAACCGCCTCGGTTGGCTGAGCATCATCGAGTACATGAAAGATCGAACCGAGGAGTTGCGGATCTTCGCCATGTCGGCCAAAAAGCGCGGCATCCGCGACGTGGTCCTGCTCGGGATGGGTGGCAGCAGCTTGGGACCTGAAGTTCTACGTGCCTCATTTGGACCAGCCCCCGGCTTCCCACGCCTATGGGTCCTTGATTCCACCGTTCCAGGCTGGGTTCGAGAGGTCACGCAGGCGATCGATCCGGCTCGAAGCCTGTTCATCCTCGCGAGCAAATCAGGCGGTACTATCGAAGTCTTGTCCCTTTTTGCCCACTTCTGGGAACTAGTTCATCAGACCCCAGGTAACCAGGGTGGTGAACAATTTCTTGCCATTACCGATCCCGGTACGGGGTTGGAAAAACTGGCGGCAGAGCATCAGTTCTGGCGTATCTTTACGAACCCACCCGACATCGGTGGACGATACTCGGTTCTCTCCTATTTTGGATTAGTCCCTGCCGCCCTGATTGGGATCGATGTCCCACGATTGCTCACGCGTGCCACAGCCATGGCCCAGGCCTGCCGCGTCCAGACCCCTCCTGGAGAAAACCCCGGCGCAGACCTTGGCGCAACAATGGCCTCACTGGCACGAGCAGGACGCAACAAGATCACCCTTATCGCATCACCCCAAGTCGCCACCTTTGGTCTGTGGGCGGAACAACTCCTCGCGGAAAGTACAGGCAAGGAAGGTACCGGCCTCATTCCTGTGGCAAATGAACCGATTGTCTCACCGAACGTCTATGGCACGGACCGGCTCTTCGTCTATTTGAGGTTGAAGGGAGACGAGAATAGACAGCTCGACCGACATGTCGCAGGGCTCGCTCGGCGGGGCCATCCAATCCTGACGCTCACTCTCCAAGACCGT
The DNA here is from genome assembly GCA_036522375.1 of Nitrospiraceae bacterium. Lineage (GTDB taxonomy): Bacteria > Nitrospirota > Nitrospiria > Nitrospirales > Nitrospiraceae > Palsa-1315. The sequence goes on along the minus strand of DATDFW010000154.1, from coordinate 3,790 downwards.
TACGATCTCGCAGCAGAGTTTTTCCGATGGGAAGTCGCCACTGCACTGGCAGGACAGCTCCTTGGGATTCACCCCTTCGATCAACCGAATGTGCAAGAAAGTAAAGACAATACCGCCCGTGTACTGGAAACCATCCAGTCAACCGGCCATCTGCCGAAACAAGTCACCTCAACTCCCTCACAAGCTGCAGCACAACTCAAGCGGCATTGTCGCTCCGGTGCCTATGTCGCCATTCTGGCCTATACGACTCCTTCCACCAAAATGGAACGGGCCATTCGCTCCCTCAGAAGAGCGCTCGTGTCCCATCACTATGTGGCCACGACAGCCGGCTATGGTCCGCGCTATCTCCATTCGACAGGCCAGCTTCACAAAGGGGGTCCGACGATTGGATTGTTTCTCCAACTCATCGATCCGATGATTCCCGACCTCCGCATTCCCGGAAAATCTTTCACCTTTCGCACGCTCGCGCAGGCGCAAGCCGCAGGCGACATACAAGCGCTCCACGCTCATGAGCAACAGGCCGCTCTTTTGCCGTTGGGCAAGAATCCCATCGCGACGATTCAGGCACTCACGAAGTTACTCGCCGCTCGCACGCCGGGTCGCCGTCCAACCCTAGGGCGCACTAAAGACAGACGCACCCGTAAGAAATAAGATGGCCCGACCTCCCGAGATCCGTATCGCCCACGACAGTTACACATGGGCTGTGGCGGCAGCGGAGGTTGTCCACACGATAGGGCGCGAGGCTGTTCGCGCAAAGGGGCGATTCCTCATTGCCCTTTCCGGCGGCGCCACGCCGGAAACCCTCTATCGAGCCCTCACCTCTCCGGCCTTCGCCGGGTACTTCGATTGGTCACGGGCCACATTTTTCTTCAGCGACGAACGCGGCGTGCCACCGGATGACCCTCGGAGCAACTATGCCTTGGCTAACAGAGACCTGTTCATCCCTCTGAACATTACACCCGCTCAGGTCTATCGTATGGCAGGTGAATCCCGTGACCCACAGGAAGCAGCCCATGAGTATGAAGAGCAGTTGCGTCGGGCCACGAACACCTCAGCATCCAGCCTCCCAACCCTTGACCTGATCCTGTTAGGGCTAGGTGAAGACGGACACACAGCCTCTCTGTTTCCTGGGTCACCAGCTCTCCGCGACAACCAGAGCCTGATTGTGGTGAGCCAATCTCCGAAAGATCCTCCAACCAGACTGACCATGACCCTAGGTGTGATCAACCGGGCGAGTGTGATACTGTTTCTCGTCGCGGGAACCGGCAAAGCAGAAGTCGTACGGGCCATTCTCGATCCAAAGACCGAGGCAGAACGACAGCTCCCTGCAGCGTTGGTCGCACCAGAGGAAGGACGCCTCATCTGGCTCCTCGACCGAGCTGCGGCAGCCGAGCTTCCAATAGGGCAACAGCAGATGAGCGCATGAGGACAGGATGATTGTTGCCGGAGATATCGGGGGCACAAAAACTCATATAGCCCTGTTTGACTGGCGCAAGGATCGCGTCGAACCTGTCCAATTGGAATCATTCCATAGCGGCGATTACACCTCACTCGAGGACATGCTCACAGAATTTCTTGCTCCGCCGAAGCCTCCGTCTCCCATCGACGAACTCGCCATCGAGAATGATGACGAACCGGAATCGGAAGGCCCAGCGAGAGGACCGCTGAAAATCGACGCAGCCTGTTTCGGCATTGCCGGTCCTGTCATTCAGAACCGTTGTCAGACGACCAATCTCCCCTGGGTGGTTGATGGCGCCATCCTGGCAAAACGGTTCGACATACCAAACGTGAAGCTGCTCAATGATCTCGAAGCCATGGCGCATGGGATTCTCTTGCTCCGACCGGATGAAGTCGAAATCCTCAACGCCGGCACTCCACCACAGCACAACCAGGCGCTCGCCCTTATCGCAGCGGGAACCGGACTGGGCGAATCCATCCTCTTCTGGAACGGCTCGCGTTATCAACCCATGCCGTCGGAAGGGGGTCATGCAGACTTCGCGCCGAACAATGATAACGAAATTGAATTGCTCCGCCATCTGCGAAGTCACTACCTACACGTGAGCTATGAACGGGTGCTATCCGGTCCAGGTCTGCATGCCATCTATGACTACGTTCGCGACAGCAAGAAAAATGAACCGACATGGCTCTCGGAACAAATCAAAGCCGGCGACCCCGCTGCAGTGATCGCAGAAGCCGGGCTCAAGGGGCAGGCAGACATCGCCAAGCAGGCGCTCGACTTGTTTGCCTCCATCTATGGGGCCGAAGCGGGTAATCTTGCCCTTAAGGCCATGACACTCAACGGTGTCTATCTGGGCGGCGGCATCGCACCGAAGTTGCTGGCCAAACTGAAGGACGGAACGTTCATGAAGGCCTTCACGAGCAAGGGCCGCTATGCACGCCTCATGAGTTCGATCCCAGTCAAAGTGGTCATGAATCAGAAGACCCCCTTACTCGGTGCCGCATCCGTCGCCGGAGTCCTCGCTCATATCCCGACATCATGATGAGCAACCAGGACCTCGACAGCCTGAAGAAAGCGGCGGCATTAACAGCCATTGGATTCGTCCGCGATAGGATGACCGTTGGCCTCGGAACCGGCTCAACAGCCAGGCATGTGGTCATCGCGCTGGGGGAAAAGGTTCGCGCCGGCATGAGGCTGCAAGGTGTGTCGACCTCCCGCGAGACTGCCGAGTTGGCCAGGCAGCAGGGCATCACACTCATCGACCAGGACAGCGCCTGGATCATCGATGTAGCGATCGACGGAGCGGATCAGGTGGATCCGGCCTTTAATCTCATCAAGGGTGGAGGCGGAGCGCTCTTGAAGGAGAAAATTATCGCTGCATCAGCCAAGCAGTTCATCGTATTGGTTGACCATACCAAACGAGTCCCTGTATTGGGGGGAACATTTCCGCTTCCCATCGAGGTGGTCCCCTTTGGTTGGGGGAGTACAGCGCGCGAAATCGAAGCACTCACCAAGAGCCGTGTCGTACTCCGGGAACGAAACGGTGCCCCATTCATAACCGAGTCATCCAACATGATTGTGGATGTACAGATTGACCGCATTGATCAGCCGCGTGACCTAGAGATCGCGTTGAACCAAATCCCTGGAATCGTGGAAACCGGCCTCTTTGTTGACCGAACGGACATCTTAATCGTCGGCACCCCCCAGGGCGTCCAAACCCACAGTATCCAGAGGACATGAGTGGGTCCATTAGCAGACGCCAGGTGTTCAAGATCGTGGCCGAACAGGCCCGCTTCCTGCTGGTTCTTTCAGTAGCACACACAGTTCTATCAGCACTCGGGCCGGCTGGTGCTGCCAGCACAACTACACGACCGAAAGGTGAAGAGATGAATCTTGAGGACACTCCCGGTAGCGTTGACCCCTATCGATTACCGAGACACATTATTCCAAATCGATATGAGATCTGGCTCGAACCTGATCTAGTCACGTCCACATTTGCAGGCAAGGAAACCATCGCCCTCACGGTTATGCAGGCCACAAGGGCAATTATGCTGAATGCTGTCGATTTGACGATCTCATCCGCCGTACTGCGAGGATCAACAAGTCTGCAACTGGAAGCCACGATTGGGTTAGAAGACTCAATGCAACGCTGTCACCTGATGTTTCCTCAAGCGATTCCACCAGGAGAGTGGCGGCTGCATCTGACTTTTCAGGGTAAATTGAATGACCACCTGCGCGGATTCTACCGCAGCACCTATAAGGACACCGCTGGCATCACGCACACGATGGCCGCGACACAATTTGAAGCCACCGATGCGCGGCGGGCCTTTC
>DATDFW010000153.1:0-5430 GCA_036522375.1 Nitrospiraceae bacterium | reverse complement strand
AGTCGCATATTATAACGGTGAGGGAGATGGAGGGGGGCGCATTGTGAGCAGCGTCGCGTAATCCTGCTAGGACGTACAGCCAGCCGTCCTCTTTCCACTGATCGATCCCCATCCTCCTTGGGAGTTGACGAAAGTTCCTTCGAGACGGTGTCCTTCTTTGTTAAACTGCAGACTATCTTCTTGGACCCGGCCATCTATTTCCCATCGCAAATAGACATTCTCACCCAACACAATCATTTCCACGAGGCCCGGCAGAGCTTGGGTCTGTCCTGCTGGCGGGAAGAGTAATACGAGCTTCCGTTCTTGATGGTTTTGTTGATGGTTATGAATGATCCACTGCCAGGTTCCGCAGAGCCGGGCTTGTCCGCGGAGTTCACGTACTCGATCCTTCCAATTCCGTATCCGATCCCAATCCTGGTAGGCGGCCTGCATGGCATCGACTTCAAGGCGAGCAGCTCGCTCTAAGACCGTTACTTGCAGGGTCGATACTGATGCTCCCTGATTGTCCTGGGCCCCTTCCGAGATAACGACCTCAGACAGTTGATGCAGTGAGTTGTACCATGGCGCGTGCCTTTGTTGCTCGAGCCATGCCCTGGTTTGCGGAGTTCTGATTAATTTGCCAGTCACGATTGCCTGTGGCTGATCTCTCACAGCCTCCCTGACAGTGGTGGCGAGATGCCAGGCAGCCAAATCACTCATCAATCGATGAACTGTCTGCGTCAGATCCGGAATCAGGAGCTCTTTGGCGAATTTGGCCGACACGGGGATGGTCCCTAAGGTCCTGGCCACGTTGTCCAACTGGAGCGCTGGACCGATTGCCGAGACAAATAGATTGTGGGCTTCTTTGTCGGACTCGAGCTTTGTTAGTAGGTCAGAATGGCCCCGAATGACCGATGGGAAGTCCGGTATGGACGCAGGAAGGGATTCGTCCGCCTTGGCGATGAGCCAATTCCCGAATAGCACCGCGATCACCATCGCGAGTGGGAGACCAATTCGTGCTGGTGCTGGTTGATTCATGAAGATGTGATTGCGCATTACAATAACTCTACCGTCCCTCTGTCCACACCCTCAAGAGAAGACTCGGGACACGATGCCATGGAGAAACCGGTTAGGTGCCTTGGAAAGAGGTCCTGAGAAATGCGGCGGTTGCCTCCCAAGCTTCTGCCGTGGCGTCGGCACGATAGCTGTCCGTGCGCTGCTCATTACAGAACGCATGAGGGGCGTCTTGGTAGGTTCGGATTTCGACACGCTTCTTGTATTCGAGTGCCGCTGCACGAAGCCGGTCCACATCCTGCCTGGGCACCCACTGGTCCTGACCAGCCTGATGGTAGAGCACTGGACAGAATAGGTCGTTGATTGTGGTTTCAGGCTGCATTACCCGGCCGTAATAGATGACTGCGGCACGAAGCCGTTTCCGTTGACAGGCAAACTGGAGTGCATACGATCCACCCATGCCAAAGCCAATCACGCCGTGGATATTTTGTTTAATGTAGTCACGCGTATTCAGGAATTCACAGCAGGAATTAATGTCTTGTAGGACAAGCGACTCGTTCAGTTTTCCCATAAGCGCAGCCGCGACCTCCGCGTTGGCCGTCACCATTCCACCCAGGCGCCCATACAAATTCGGGATGATAACGCCATAGCCTTCGCACGCCAGCCTGGCGCCGAGATCCTTAATTTGCGCAGTCAGTCCCCATGCTTCATGCAAGAGGACGAGCCCTGGATAAGGCCCTTTTTTCTGTGGCCAAAACTGAATACATTCCACTTGTACGTGTTTCGACAACCGTGTCTGGATATAGGGATCGACAGCGGCATCCGTCAGCGTAGGAATGGCAACCCCGCTTGGAAAGCGAGCGGTGCCAGTGCCGATTTGATCAAGGGTAAAGGGAGCAATGCTCGATATCATTGGGGCAATCTCTTTTCCACAGTGGTTTTGTGGATGGCGCATTCTTCTGACAGAGCCGATACCAGGCGCGGTACTATAGGGACCAGGCGGCCGGGCTGTCAATCTGGCTGTCTTTATGGCACAGGTTATAGTTGGCCATGCGTTCGTGACCGACTACAGTTTTCTCACCTTCACAGAGGGATATGGTGCCCATACCGCTTAGAATCGGTCTTATCGGTGCCGGCAGGCATGGCAAGCGATATATCCATCATCTTCTGCAAAATCTTCCAGGCGTGAGTCTTGCGGCTCTCTGCCGGAAACGGATCGAAGAAGGACTGCCGTCAATCTCGACGACAGGGATTCCAGTCTACGGAGACTATCGCGATTTGATTGCCGATCCAAGGGTCGAGGCGGTCGTCGTGGTGACCCCTCCGTCACTCTGTCTTGAAATCTGTCTTGCGGCCGTGAAGGCCCGAAAACCGGTTCTCATTGAAAAGCCCTTAGCGCCGACAGGCCGCGAAGCACGAGCGATGGTGGCGGCAGCGGAGGAGGTAGGTCTGTTGCTGATGACCGCACAGACCATGCGTTTCGAATCGGCGATTCTTCTTTTGAAGGATCGCTTGCAGGAGATCGGCCAGTTCCGGTACGCCACTTTCACCAGTCGGATTGAAACGAAACCCGGCGCCCAGGTGCGGTCACCGACAGTTGGTGAGCGCGGAGCTCTTTTGGAATTTGGGATTCACCTCTTGGATGTAGTGCCTTTTCTCACAGGCGAGGAGATAGTCTCCGTTCGCTGCGACTTGGATCAACTCCCGGCTGTGGCACCGGATACAGTAGCAATCGTGCAAGCCCAGACCACGAGCGGCATACGATGTGTTCTGGACATCGCGCGAGTCGCAGCGGGGAGAGTTGCAAGAACTGAATGGGTGGGAACCCAAGGGCAGATCGCCGCCGACTGGTTTCACCATCGACTGACAGGCGTCATTGGTGACACGGCTCCCCGTGAATGGGTCGTTCTTCCGCAGCAGACGATCCTTGCCGTACTCCGCGCCTTTGTCCATGCCATCGAGACGAACACCCCGCCGCCCATCACAGGTCGTGATGGATGTCGCGCCGTGGAGGTGGCCGATGCCTGCTACCGTTCGGCAGAGCTGGGCGGAGCCATCGTCAGCGTTTCATCATTGGGCGAATATGATGAGTAAGCGAGACTGGCGAGACGAACGAGATAGGAAGACTGAGGTCGAGATCAATGATGAGCAAAGACGGACGTTTTTCATCTCAACCTTAGCCTCAGCCTTCCGATAACGCTGGCGGACTGCCTATGGGTAGCTAGGTATCGGCGACGATGTGCGTATCGGTTTCCTCTACCCCTTCAATTTGGTGGATCTTCGTGATCACCACATCGGAAAGGGCTCGTTCGTCCGCAACACTGATAAAGAGAATAATGTCCGGCCGTCCAAAACAGGAATGCGCTTGTTCTACGCCGGCGAGACGCTTGACGGACTGCAGCACATCTTTTGTCTGTCCGGCCTTCACCTTAATTAGGATATAGGCTTTCGTTGCCATTGCGTCCCTCCCTATGAGATTTATTGTGGGCCACCAGGCATCTCACGACGTCGTTGCGCAAAGATCTGGTGCATGTCTTTTCCCCGTTGCTCCAAGGCGACACGCGCCTTCGCAACAAGGTCTCTCAATAAACCAAAATCTTCCAGACTCACGTTGAATTGGCGAAAGCCAAGCATCAACCGTTCTCGTTGATCGATGGTCATGGCGTCCCACTGTTCACAAAGCGACTCGAGCACATCTAACGTCCAGCCTGTCGATCGGAACTGAGACCGAGCTGCGTCTGCGCCGTTTCTACCTTTTGCCGCCAATGCTTTGGTCAGAAAGTCTTGGATAGCTGGATCACTGCTCTTCATAAACAGGGATTGAAATTGGATAACCACCTTAATGATGCGATTCGCCTCGGGAGTATTTTCAGGCGGTAGCACGTCGGCATCTTGCAACATGGCGAGGACGGCCATAGCCGCTCCGACGGGTCCAGAGGAGGTAGTCGCACGACCAGGCATCTGGGCCCAGACCGAACTGCAGGACCCCAAAATCAGGCCACCGAGGAGCAAGCATAACGGCATATGGCCTGGCACCATGATGTGTGACGCACGTTCCAGCAGGCTTGATCGGAAGCGGGGGAACAGAGGCATAGAGATGGATTATATAGAAGGAGAGGAGAGCGTGCTAGTCCGCATGACTTACAACGGTTCTGCTGGAAGTGAATGGGGGACGCTCCCTCCAAAAAACAGGAAATGGAACCATATGTTTGTGGTCTCTTGTGGTTTTGATTGCAACGATTCTGCAGGATTCCTATAATCTATTAGCCCCGCGCATTGCACCGGAGTGACCCATGCTTGCAAAAGTTTTGAGTGCCGCACTAGTCGGTATCGATGCGCATTTGATCGAGGTGGAAGTTGATATTGCAGGAGGGCTTCCACAGTTCTCCGTCGTCGGTCTTCCCGATGCCACGGTGCGCGAGAGCCGCGATCGAGTGCGTTCCGCGCTCAAGAATACGGGTTTCCATTTTCCCGCAAAAAAAATTACCGTGAATCTTGCTCCCGCAGGAATCAAGAAAGAAGGATCAGGGCTTGACCTGGCGATTGCGATCGGAATTCTCGTCGCAGAAGAAATCATTCCACCTCAGAATGTACGAAACTGCGTCTGTGTTGGCGAACTTTCGCTGGATGGGCACATCAAGCCGATTACCGGTGCCTTATCGATCGGGATAGCCTGTCGACGCGATTATCGTCTGCTCCTGCCTTCAGAGAACAGTCAAGAAGCATCCATGGTACAGGGCGTGACGGCTTTTCCACTCCACACGCTTCCCGAGGCCGTGGCATTCATCAACGGCGCGGTTTCGATAACCCAGGCTCATGCAGACCGGGATCGGTTCTTTGCCACGCGTCCGGTGGATGATGATGATTATGGCGACGTTAAAGGTCAAGTTCATGCGAAGCGCGCTCTAGAAATCGCTGCAGCTGGGGGCCACAATCTTTTGATGGTTGGAGTTCCTGGATCCGGCAAGACCATGTTAGCTAAGCGTCTCCCGACGATTTTGCCCCTGATGGAGACGGAAGAAGCGATTGAAACGACCCGTGTTCATAGCATAGCCGGACAATTACCGGCCGATCAGCCGTTGATGACGGTTCGTCCTTTTCGCGCTCCACATCACAGTATTTCCGATGCTGGTCTCATCGGTGGCGGAACAGTTCCCCGACCTGGAGAAGTGTCTCTGGCACACAACGGTGTGTTGTTCCTGGATGAGTCTCCGGAGTTTCGCCGTCCCGTCCTAGACGGACTGCGGCAGCCACTGGAAGACGGGCATGTGACGCTGACCAGGGCCAGCGGCTCCCTTCGCTACCCTGCTCGATTCATGCTAATTGCCGCGATGAATCCCTGTCCCTGCGGATACTATGGGGATCGGACGCGTGAATGCGTCTGTACCCCGCATCACATTCGCCGGTATCGAGCAAGATTGTCGGGGCCTCTTCAAG
>DATDFW010000152.1:0-2620 GCA_036522375.1 Nitrospiraceae bacterium | reverse complement strand
TTGAGCGAACTTCACGCCGCGGCTTATGCGCTGCTGCTATTCTTTTGTCCCGGGAAGCAGAACTTCGATCATGATCTTCCCCTGTTCCATTCGCTGGTCCAGTGGCCGCTGCCCCTCGATCTGTTGTTGATAGGCGGATTGGCCGGAGGCGCACTCCTCCTGGTTCGGCGCCTTCCGCTCTTCTCATTCGGCATCGGATGGTTCCTCCTGCTGCTTCTCCCAACCAGTCTCATTCCACGCAACGACCTCTTGAGTGAGCGAAATCTTTATCTCGCATCGATCGGAATTCTTCTGGCCGCCGCCGTCCTCGGCTCAGGTCTGACACACCGACTCGCGAAGATACTGCAAAAGCCCGTGCTTGTTCGTGTCGCCATCGGGAGCATCGTACTCATGGTGGTTCTCGGATTCTCCCTCATGACCTTGCAACGCAATGAACTCTATCGCGATCCGGTCTTGCTCTGGTCCGACGCGGTCGAGAAATCGCCGCAGAAAGCGAGACCCCACAACAACCTCGGTCACGCCTATGCGCTTCGAGACGACTGGAACCGTGCCATCGAAGAGTATCGCAATGCGGCCAGGCTGAATCCCGATTACGCACCCGCCCAGCAAAATCTTCGCGACGCCTATCTCCGTCAGGTCGGGCGATAGGCAGTGCTACTCGCTTCCGGCCCGCAAGACCGCTTGACCATAGCGCAGAAGCTGCGCCGCCTGTTCCCATCGACTCGTGACGTTGAGACCCACGAGCAGCAACTGATGCCCTTCCTTAAACATGCTCGCGATCAGACAGCGTCCGGCTTTACTCGTGTACCCGGTTTTTACGCCCGTCACGTCCGGATCGAGAAGCAGCTCATTCGTGCTATGAAGAGAGAGCTGCCTGGCGCCGTTGACGCTGGCGATGTCACGCGTGACCGTGCGAACCATCATGGATATGGCAGGCACTTGCAGCGCCTGCTCAGTCAACCTGGCGAGGTCCGCGGCCGTCGAGTAGTGATCGGGCGCGTCGAATCCGCACGCGTTGACGAAATGTGTATTCTCCAATCCTAACGTGCGAGCCCGCTCGTTCATCATCGTGACGAACCGGTCGGCATCGCCTCCCACATGCAAGGCGATTGCTTCGCAGGCGTCATTTGCGCTGGTTACCAGCATGGCCGTGAGTAGGTCGCGTAAGAGAAATTGTTCGCCGGGATGTAATGTGATTGAGGAACGGTGAACGAGTGCACGGCGATCGATCCGGACCACTTGTTCCGGAGATGCGGCCTCCAGTGCCACCAGCGCCGTCATCATTTTCGTGAGGCTAGCCGGTGGAAGCCGGCGTCCAGCATTCTTTTCCAGGAGGACACGATGGGACTTCAAATCGACCAAATACAATGCCGATGCTTTGATCAACGGCTTGGTCGATAGGTCTTCGGCGCGGACTTCGACGGCACAGAGCAGGATGCTCATGGCCATGCCGACGATGAGCGCTCCTCTTCGACTAATGGCGCGCATGCCGATGATTTATCGCCCGAATAACTTTTTCATTGCATCGCCGGCCTTCTGAAGGTCTGAGAGATCGTCGGAGGAGGTTTCCGGCTCCGGCGTCGCCGGAACATCTTCCGGCGGCCTGTTCATCCCGGGCCTGTCCATCACGGGTTTATTCATGCGAGGGCGACCTGTTTGTGGTTGCCCTATGGGCTCGCGGCCCATCGTGCCTCTCATTGCGCCGCCCATCATGCCGGCCATATCGAATTTCTGGAATCCGTCTGGAATTTCGAAGAGATTCGGGTCCTGCTTGCCGATTTTGAGATTGCTGAGTTCGGTCATCATCCGTTTCTTGTCATTCCCTTCCTTGTAGAGGAGATCTTGCTTGATGGAAATTCCTTCCTTTGTCCGCCAGGAAAATCCTCCAAATTTTTTCCCATCCGTGCTCGTTGCGATGGTCTTATACTTCGTGACCTTCATCCCGTTCAGTGTCTCCTCGCCCATTACCGTGTCTTCATATGTCCAATGTGACGGGTCGTTCCCCTGGGGTTTTCCCGCGATCGAATGTTCCATGTACATTTTCTCCGAGGGCATCAACTGCCACATGACCTTGGTGTCAAAACGGAAAATCTGGACTGCCCCATCGCCGGCGCCTGTCAGCATTTCTTTGCGCTCTTTGGTCGGTGTCACGTAGACACGCTGCTGGATGGTGCCTTCCTCGTATTGCATGACCGAATCGGCTGAATATTCCACCTGAGGCCGGTTGAGTTGAACCGCCCACACCGATGTCGTGCCAAACGCACCGGCGAGCACGATTAATGCGCACAGACGTCGTAACATGGCAGACTCCTTCCGAAGATGAACACAGATCTAGCGTTGGCTGGCGCGACTCCTAATCTGAGTGGGGGCCCAAGCTGGTCCAGGGCAAAAGCCAGAACAGAGCTGAGAGAGTATCTCTTGGTCAAGAAGAAGTAAAGTGTGGCAAAGAGAAAGAATGCTTCCAACCGTGCCGGCCGCTCACCTGGGTTGTGGCGGAATTGAGTTGAACAAGCTTCTGGGCCAAGACCACAATGGTTACTAGAGGAGATCGATGCATATGGTGAACCATCTGCGAATGATTTCAGTTAGATCCTGTCAGTCCCTTGGGATAACGAGGATC
>DATDFW010000151.1:0-3005 GCA_036522375.1 Nitrospiraceae bacterium | reverse complement strand
ATTGTATCTGGGGATGAGTTTCAGCGCCGTCGGCGTACCCGCGATGCAGTAAGACGAAGATTTCCTATACCAAGGAGTTTTTCCGTAGTTTTTCATGAGGCCCTGAATTGAATTCAGCTCGAAATAATTCCATCCTCAACTCAAAGCAGCATCGTAATGTGTCAAGCCCCTCGCAGACTGATCCCCCCTCTTTGCTCTTCTAGATTCTGCCGAATTGCACGCCGTCTTTTGCGGGCCCTGCGCCTTAGGAACAGAGATGGAAACGCCACCAGCCGACGTCACAATCGTAAAAGGAATGGGAGCGGTATTTTCCATGGCGAGGTGTGCGGATGCGAGAAGACCCGCTGTGCGATCCAAACGACCATTATATTCACAGGACGGGCAAGGGGGGTCTATGATGACAATACGAAAAGAAGTGCGTGAACTCATTAGTGCCAACGAAAAGATTCATAGTGCAATAGCACACGGCGAGCGATTGACGGATGGTGAAAAACGCCTAGTAGAGATATGTGCGAGTGAACTGATTGCTTCGATGTCCAAAAAGCAGAAACGTCGTTTCGGCTATCAGCACTCGCGTTTGGTGTAAGGGGTGCTTGCGTACAGATACCTCTACGCTTGTCTGAGAACCAGCGGGGCTCGGAAGCCTACTAGCCTTGAAAGTCTCTCGCCAGCAATGGCGAAGCCTAGTAGCATGCGGCCATGTGTGGCCTCTTCACACGCTCTTTACGGTCTGGCTGGCCAGTTCTGCCCCTGCGGACTTCTCAGATCGCGTTGTTTCACTCTCGACGGCTGAACGATTGAAGTCCTGCACAGCACCCACCCTAGGCCTGTCCACCTGAGCGGCATCGACTGTCCGAGAACAGCCAAGCCTACGGCAAGAATGCAAAGCAGGCCGCGTCACAGTTGTTCTTCGGCAACGAAATCATTTTACAGACCCACGGCAAGGATAGGTATGGGCGAGGATTGGCCGATGTGCTACTGCCGGATTTGAAGCACGTCAACCACGAACTGGTGAAAGCAGGTTAGTCTTGGTGGTATGCTCCGGCAGTTGGAGCAAGAGGCAGAAACACGCAAGAAGGGTTATGGCCTGGCTGTCAATAGCGTCATGAATCATCCTACAGAAAAACGAGGGCAGAGGATCCGATCCGGCAAGGATACGAAGGACTGCGCCCATTCGACTTTAGTGAAAATGGAGCAATCAGGGATTAACGAGATAGATACAGATGTGCTGATCTATGCCTGTTCGAAATGTGGAAAGCACTTCACGATCGCCGCTTACTGATTCAGCCTTGGGCACCGAGCGCTTCTTTGGGGCGCTCAAACGCGAACGCGTGAATCTGGGACACTACCGGAGAGCCGAAGCCAGAGCCGGTATCCTTGACGATATCAAGCGGCATCATAACCCGCGCCAACGACAGAGCCTCGAATGCCAGCAACAGGAGGAGCGGCTCTTAACTCAACCGTCCGTAATATCGGGGTGGAACCCCGCCAGCATGATGACACGGAAGTTCACGCGGAGGCCGCCTTAAATACCTCTCTCGCCGCCCTGATTCCTGACTCAACGGCTCCTTCTATCCATGCGTGCTTAAGAGAGGTATGCTCCCCAGCGAAATGGATACCATCGTGGTATTTCCACACATTTTCGAAAAGCTCTTTTTCTTGATATGGCTCATAAAGGGCAAAGGCCCCAAATGTATACTCATCTTCCGCCCAGCTATGACTCATTCCCCCCACCAGAAGCTTTTCGCATTCGTCTAGCTTCATATTGTGCAATTCCGCAATGTCGCGTAAGGCAAATCGAATACGGTCGGACTCATTGAATGAGCCCCACCGTAGGCTGTCGTCCCCCCATGTGTAGCTGGCGAGAAGGAGCCCGCGATCTGAGTTGACAGGATTTTGGGCGATCGATGGATAGTACGTCCAACGTATTGGTAAATCGGTGATGCTGCGACCGCCATATATCTGTTTGTCTTTTTCCCAAAAACGCCTTGAGAATTCTAAGACTATTTTGGTGGCATTCTCATAGTGAAGGTTTCTGATCGCGTGAAGACGCTCCGGTGGAAGCACATTGTGGCCAAATCTGACATGAGTCAGAGCCGAAAACGGTGCAGCCAGAATTACAAAATCAGCCTTTTCGTCAGGAAAAGGCAATTTTGTGAGGGTATGTTCCGAAATAACCTGGTACTCTTTCCCCGGCTGTACTCTGTTTATTTCCGTAACGCGTCCATGGTATCGGACCGAGTCAACCAGGTTCGTCTGTCTAGCAGAAGTGGGGGTAATAAAGCTGCGCGGTAAGAGATCCATTCCGCCCAGTATCTGATATTTTGTCCCTCCCCCTATAACTAGATGGTCGCGGACCGCTTCTAGAAGTGAGGCGCGGAACTCCGCTGCTCCAAAAACAAACCCTATGAGGTCAATGTCACCATGTGTCAATTTCAGACCTTTCGGGATGTTGCCCTCAGTGATCGGGTTTCTGGAACCATGGACAAAAGCATGAAGATATTCACCCCAGGAAATCTTGTCTAGCTGGATCCGTCGATTCTTGTCTTCATAGACTTGCGTGAGAGGGTTCAATACCTTCTCAACAATGTCTTCGGCAGTTTTGTTGGGAGAGTAGGGGCGGCCAAAATTATATTTGCCTTTGAGATAATCTGACCTGCGTCCTCGTTGGCCATTGATATAAATGAGGGCATTTGAGTTGTCCTGGATGAACTCTGTCAGCTGTAAGCCAAAAGTTTTGCATAAATGCAGAGTCAGTTTATGTGGTGCGGGGATACGCATTGCCCCAGCTTCGGCATAGAGGCCGCTCGAAAACCCCTCCCTGAGAGTTCTTACCCGTCCACCAACTCGTTGGCTGGCTTCATATAGCCGAACCTGTAGACCTGCTCTCTGCAGCAGCCAGGCGGCAACCAGGCCTGCCATCCCTGCCCCAACAACGGCGATGTTGCAGTTGGATCTCTTGTTGTAGCGTCCAAGGCCTTTGGTCAGCAGTTCCAGATAGTATG
>DATDFW010000150.1:0-4527 GCA_036522375.1 Nitrospiraceae bacterium | reverse complement strand
GCTTGTCGAAACAGCTGCCACGCACAAGGGGATGGTCTACATTCGGGCTGGCCGTCCCAAATCTCTGGTATTATACGGACCCGATGAAACGTTCCACATCGGTGGATCGAAAGTCATTCGCCAAAGTGCAGCAGATGTCCTCGCGATTGTCGCGGCCGGTGTCACGCTTTTTGAAGCCCTGAAGGCCCACGACATATTGAAAGCGGCTGGTATTTCCGTGCGGATTATCGATTTGTATAGTATTGCCCCCATCGATCGCACCACCCTGCTGGACAGCGCCAGGGCCACACAGGGACGCATCCTAACCGTTGAGGATCATTATGCGCACGGTGGCCTTGGTGATGCTGTGCTGAGCGCGGTAGGGCCCGAAGGTATTAAAGTGCATAAGCTCGCCGTTCGCTCGATCCCACATAGCGGGAAGCCGGATGAACTCGTTGATCACTTTGGCATCGGAGCACGAGCGATTGTCGAAGCAGCCAAACGAATCACGAAATAATTCCTCGTACCCGCGGGTCCTCATGCGTTGAACTATACTTCTTTTCTGAGCTTTGGTCAGGATCGTTGCCCGACGAATGCTTCATGAGGTGGCCGAAGGGGTATGATGGCGCAGGCTGTTCATGGCGATGCATCAAGAACTCGAGAAAAACTATAATAGAGCATATGTATGAGCAGTCTTAACATCAACGACATTATCGGCAACATAGAAACGCGGATCAACGATCACATGTTTGTGAGTGAAAGAATCACAAGTGAAATCAATATTCTTGCGCTCAACGCTACCATAGAAGCGGCGAGAGCCGGTGATGCTGGACGGGGATTTGCTGTGGTGGCCTCCGAAGTAAAAACCCTTGCCGCGCAAGCGGCCAACGCCTCTAAAGAGCTGGGTGCGATACGGTCGAGTACCAGTGAATTGCATCGACAGTTTGCGGAAAAAGAGAGTGACCGTCTCTCGGAAATGTCCCAGACTTTGGTGCAGCTCATCGTGCGCAATTTGTATGAACGCACCGCCGACGTTCGTTGGTGGGCCACGGATGACGCGCTATTCCGCTGTGTAGAATCGCCCGATCGAGCTTCCACTGACCACGCAGTCGAACGCCTGGGTCTGATCAATCGTTTTTATTCTGTATATCTAAACCTCGTATTGGTGGGGGTCGATGGGAAAGTCAGGGCCTGCTCACAGCCAGAGAAATTCCCAAGGGTCAACGGTGCTGATATGTCCACAATACCGTGGTTTCAGAAGGCTATGGCGACGACCAGCGGGGATCAGTATGTGGTCGGGGAGATCGACCACGATTCCCTCCATGATGATAAATTGACGGCGGTGTATGCCGCTTCCGTTCGTAAGGAGGGGAACATCAATGGAAAGATCCTCGGTGTTCTGGGCGTAATTTTTGATTGGGAGGTTCAAGCGACAACGATAGTTCGGACCGAACCTTCGTTATCCGAGGATGAATGGAAGCGTAGCCGTGTGCTATTACTAGATAACTGCATGCGCATTATTGCCGCATCCGACAATAATGGAATTCTCTTGCCGTTCCCACTTGAACATCATGGAAAACAAAAGGGCCATTATTTCACTGCCGGTCATGAGTTGATTGCATTTGCAAAAACGCTTGGCTATCAGGAGTATGATGGCCTCGGATGGTACGCGGTCATCATGCAGAAGCCTAAATAGTGCATGACACAAGCGATCTGCTGCCGGAGAACTGCTGAGTATGAAATTGAAGGTTTCGGGCAAATTACAATAGCTGGGTCAAACCGGTCCGTACTCATGAGCCATGCCTATGGAAAATCCGGATAATTGCGGGTAGTGATCATATTGTTTTTTGCCTCGAGCACAGTCCTCTGAATCATTCATTCCATACCCCTTTCGGCATCCAGTCGTTCTATATGGTTCCAGCGTGATCTTTCGGCTGTCTGCTGACTCGCTCGCTACTCTTTTCATAGTGGCGTGCCTCTGGCAGGAAATAAACGCTCAGCGGATTCTGCTGCACAAACCTCTTGACACTAGATAATTCGTATGTGTATATGGGCCCCCACGGATTGAGAATGGGCTGCCCTGGGTGACAGCTTTTCTCAGGGTTGGGTTGTGCCCAGCGGTCGTTCTGCTATCCCTGTGGATGGACTGGCGTGTCTAATAGGGAGAAAATCACACTGAATGAATTCTGGCGCCCAAATGGGTCCCTTCAGAGGTTTGAGCAACAGGTTCAAAGGTTGATCTAAAGCAAGACTTGCTCCCTCACCAAGTATTACATCTACCCAGAGACATGGACTCTCACACAAGTGAATGCAGAAATTATCAATTAAGGAACAGCAGCATGCGCCACAGACATCGTCCTTTTCATTCCCCGGCTATGTCTGGTATCATGCTAACGATGGTTTGCGTCAGTCGGAACGTACATAACTTCCTCGACACCAACGACCTCACTTTATCATCGAATGGGAGACAAACCGGCAACCTAGCCGTCGTGAATGACTTTGTGTGACTGGCTATGGCTGGTTGCCGTTTCAAGCAGGAAGGGGCCTAGCATAGGCTGGCCTGTTCAAGGACGGTCAGCGTGAGTAATTCGAGTAAGTATCAGTGTTGATCCTCATGAGGCAAGACGCCGCCGAAAGGCGAGACTCACCATTAGGAAAAGGAGGCGTGAATGTCGAGAAGGAAGGTTGGGATTTCAGTCATGGTGATGGGGTGCATTTTGATTCTATCTGGAACTGCAGCCTACTCTGGAGATGAACCCCCATTGCCCCCGGTTCCAGCTGAGTATGCCGATAAACATATGCCGGCTGGCTGGTGGACGGATCCTAAAGTTATCGCAGAGGGAGGAAAGATTTACATCGGAGAAGTCAACCCGCTCGTCAACTGTGCCAGTTGCCATGGCAAGGATGGTCAGCCGGTAAAAAAAGGGGCTCGGGATCTTCGTGATCCGAAAAACGTCGGACGTTTCTCGGACAGCTTCTGGTTCTGGCGAGTGGCGGAAGGTGTCCCGAAGACAAAGATGAAGCCTTGGAAGAGCCTCCTGTCAGAAGAACAAATGTGGCAGGTGATGGCATATGAGCATCAGTTTTCGCACGGGGGCAAACCCGCAGAACACACGGATTACAAACCTTAAGCAGGAGGAAAATCCACATGCCCTGAATTGGGGCTGGAGTATTCGGTAGGATCATGTCAATGGTAGAAGGAACCGTCAGAGTGTCAAAAATCAAAGGAGGTCCCATGTCTATTCGCTTTTTGCGCAGCGTGCGCAATGTCGGGTTGTTCAGCGCATCTGTTGTGGCCATGTGTCTTCTTGCAAATACAGGATTTGCGGCGGAGACCATCAAGGCTCAGGTCACGACTGCACCAAATGTTCCTCCGCCGATTACACGAACCACGCCTGCCCATGTCATTGTAGAACTAGAAGCTACGGAGTTCGTCGGTAGACTTAGCGACGATAACAATTATAAGTTCTGGGGTTTTAATGGCACCGTTCCAGGGCCAATGATCAGGGTAATGGTTGGGGATACGGTTGAGATCCATTTGAAGAACAGGAAGGACAGCCAGGAAAGCCACAATATTGACTTTCATGCGGTCACGGGACCAGGTGGTGGTGCCGCTATGCTCAATACCGAGCCAGGAGAGGAGAGCAAGCTGCGGTTCAAGGCCCTCAATGCTGGCCTCTATTTCTATCACTGTGCCACTGCATCTCCATCCATTCCTGAACACATCGCGAATGGAATGTACGGCGGGATTTTAGTTGAGCCGGTAGGTGGGCTTAAAAAAGTAGAGAAAGAATATTATGTTGTGCAAAGCGAATTCTACACCAAGCCTGGCAAGAAGGGCGACACCCTGGAGTTTTCGTTCGAGAATGGATTAGCAGAGCACCCATCTCATGTAGTGTTTAATGGCAGCGCTGGCTCGCTGGTCAAGAATCCTCTGACAGCTAAGGTGGGCGACACTGTTCGAATGTTCTATATCAACGCAGGCCCCAACTTGGTTGCCTCTTGGCATGTCATCGGCGAAATATTTGACCGGGTGTACCCTGAGGGTTCTATAGTTACGCCTCCATTGCAGAACCTCCAAACCACCGTGGTGCCTGCAGGTGGCTCTTCCATGGCAGAATTCAAAGTCGAGATGCCAGGAACGTTTATCAATGTTGACCACTCAATCTTCCGCATCGCAAAAGGCGCTGTTGGCCTGCTGAAGGTAGAGGGTACAGCGAATCCTGAGATCTACCAAGGCCTGAATGAGAAGAAGTAATAAGCAAGCAGGTTATCATGAGGATTTCAAGACGCGGCGGTCTCTGTAGCTGTTACGCTTAGAGCGCCACAGTCTTCAGGGTCGCGCAGCAATCTGCAGGAGGGAGAGGTTTTTGCCTCTCCCTCCTTTTTTGTTTTTAAGGAGATGAGATCCTACTCTGCGTCAAGGCAAGACCTGATACGGGAATGGGGCGTGGCTCAGATTCACTGGTTTGCACACTACCTCAAGACACAAGCCGTGTTCTTCCTTCCTCATCAGATGAGGCCAATCCTGGAGCCCCTGGGTTCGAG
>DATDFW010000149.1:0-7290 GCA_036522375.1 Nitrospiraceae bacterium | reverse complement strand
ATGGGAAAACGACGGGTCGAACGGCAGAGGCCGAGGCTGATGCGGGTCGAGGTGAGCGGAGTAAAATTGGCATGGCGTCTTCCGATCATGCAACGGGCGCCCGGGCCGGATCATCCCAGGCAGCTCCAGCGGCGGAGGAGTCTTCCAAGTCCGACAAGCGCCGCATTCTGATCAAACGGAAGAGGGCTGATGACGTTCCAGCGGAAGAGGCAGTATCCCTGCCGACCGTTGAGTCCGTGGGCACAAGCGGAACACTTATCGAGACCCTCACGGTGAGCTCGCCGCCGACGGCACATCCGCAAGCTGAAACTCCAACCGTTGCGCATGTTGACCAGACGGCGACGCCCGATCAGCTGCATACTCCTTCTATAGGCACCACGACCGCTCCGGCTCCCACGACGGTCGTCAAGCCGGTCGTTGCCCCAAGTATCGAGGTTATCACAGGAAAAAAGAAAGCCCTCTCTCTAGAAGAGATGCAAGCCGAGGGTCTGAGAGAGAAGGCCAAGAAAGTTCGTAAACCGGGCCGTACGCGGGAAGAAGAAGAGCTCCGACTTCATGAGGATGCGGCTCGCTGGCAAGACCTTCGCGCCATTCCCGTACAGCAGCGTCGTGACGACCGTAGCAAGCATGTGCATCACAGCACGCCGGGGGAGGTGACTAAGCCACGGAGGAAGAGCTTCAAGCTTGTGCCTGGCATGACGGTAAAGGAATTTGCCGAACTGATCGGGCAGCGCCCTGCCGACATCATGCGCAAACTGATGGATATGGGTCAGATGCTGACGTTTAATCAGACGATGAACGTGGATGCGGCCGTGATGATTGCGGAGGAGAACGGGGTCAAGATCGATGTGTGGACGGAGAAGGCGGGAGAAGAGTTGCTGGATTCCATCGTGCAGACTGAGGAGGTTCAGCTTGAACCGAGGCCAGCGGTTGTGACGATCATGGGCCATGTCGATCACGGCAAGACCTCACTGCTTGATGCCATCAGGCAAACGAAGGTGGCGGAAGGCGAGGCCGGTGGAATCACACAGCATATCGGCGCTTACACGGTTGAGGTGCGTGGGAAACAGGTAACGTTCCTGGACACGCCGGGCCATGAAGCCTTCACGGCCATGCGAGGCCGCGGCGCCAAGATCACTGATATTGTCATCTTGGTCGTTGCAGCAGACGATGGAGTGATGCCCCAAACCATCGAAGCGATTAATCATGCCAAGGCCGCGTCCGTTCCAATTATTGTGGCTATAAACAAGATCGACAAGCCTGGAGCCAATGCGGATCGTGTGAAAAATGCTTTGTCCGAACAGGGGCTCATTTCCGAGTCCTGGGGCGGTGACACGATCATGGTTGAGGTCTCGGCTAAAGAGAAGATCGGCTTGGACACCTTGCTGGAGATGATTCTTCTACAGTCAGAAATACTGGAGCTCAAGGCCGACCCGCATCGTATGGCGAAGGGTGTGGTAGTCGAAGCCAAGCTGGAGCGAGGACGTGGGCCGGTGGCGACGGTGCTAGTTCAGAGCGGGACACTCCATGTCGGCGATGTGTTTGTCGTCGGGGTTTTCAGTGGGAAAGTCCGGGCGCTGATTACGCATACGGGGGCCAAAGTACAAGAGGCCGGTCCTTCTATTCCGGTTGAAGTGGCTGGGCTCCCCGGTGTACCGGCTGCCGGTGATGTATTTCAGGTCGTCAAAGACGAGCGAATCGCCCGAGAGATTGCGGAAGATCGAGCGCGTAAGCAGCGAACGGCTGATTTGTCTGGATCAGCAAAGGTCACGTTGGATGACCTGTTCTCCAAGATTAAGGAAGGTTCCGTCAAGGAGCTGGCGCTTGTGATTAAGTCAGACGTCCAGGGGTCGGCTGAAGCGCTGACGGCAGGCGTGGAAAAGCTTGCGACTGCCGCTGTCAAGCTGCGCGTCATTCATAGCGGCGTCGGAGGGATCACGGAATCCGACGTATTGCTGGCTGCCGCGTCGAACGCCATCATTGTCGGGTTCAATGTCAGGCCGGAGCCGAAAGCCTCCGCTCTGGCGGAACAGCAAGGCGTCGATATCCGCTTGTACACTATTATTTACGACGCGATGGCCGAAATTAAAGCCGCGATGGAAGGCCTGCTTGAGCCGACGCTCAAGGAGCGGACGTTGGGGCGCGCCGAAGTGCGACAGGTCTTCACCGTGTCCAAAGCTGGCATTATTGCGGGCTCCTATGTGGTGGACGGCACGATTACCCGCGCGGCTGTCGGAGTCCGGGTGATTCGCGACAATGTGGTGGTCTATGAGGGAAAGCTCGGGTCATTGCGTCGCTTCAAGGACGATGTCCGTGAAGTGCAGCAGGGGTATGAATGTGGAATCAGCGTCGAGAATTTCAACGATGTCAAGGCCGGGGACATTATCGAAGCCTATGCGGTCGATAAGATTGCTGCAAAGCTCTGAAGCGTGAGTCTGCCCTGTGGGTATCATTGTCGGCCTGTGCACGGTCGAGCTGTTCATCCCTGATAGTCAGTCGTTGAAGGACAAGCGGCAAGTGCTGTTGAGTCTCAAAGATCGGTTACGGGAGAAGTTCAATCTCTCGGTTGCCGAGATCGATGGACAGGATGTGTGGCAGAAGACTGTATTGGGGCTTGCCTGCGTGGCCAACGAAGGTCGATATGTCAACCAAGTGTGTGATCAGGCGCTGAATCTAATCCGGAGTGTCCCCGCAGTAGAAATCGTCCGGTCTCGAGTAGAATTGTTGTAATGACGGCATGCCCAGGTGGAGCGCGAGATGGCCAAGACGGCATATCATCGGGCCGATCGTGTCGCCGATCAAATCCGCATAGAAGTGGCAGACATTCTTATGCGGAAGATCAAAGACCCGCGCGTGCAGTCCGTGACTGTGACCGACGTGAAATTGACCAACGATTTGCGGATTGCGCGTGTGTTCGTGACGGCAATGGGCACAGAAGACGAAGAGCGGAACGTCTTCGCAGGGTTGGCTCAAGCCAATGGGTTTGTGCGCGGTGAACTAGGGCGCCGGCTCTCGCTTCGGTATCTGCCGGAGATCGTTTTTGCCAAGGATGTCAGTGGGCCGAGAGGCGATCGCGTGTTGAAATTACTGAACGATCTCCACATTAAAACCGATGACGAGTCGTCCGAATGGCAAATAAGTTCGTAGCATAGGGGACGTGGTGATGAATCTCGCGCAGAGTTGTGCCGTCGTTGAGGGGATTCTGAGCATCAAGAAGGAAGTCGGCTGGACCTCTCACGACGTCGTGGCGAAAGTGCGGCGTCTTCTCGCCGGAGTCAAGGTCGGACATGCCGGTACGCTCGATCCTGCCGCAACTGGAGTCTTGCCTGTGCTGATCGGAAGGGGAACCCGAATTGCTGAATATCTTGTTGAGTGGGATAAGGAATATCGTGCCGTGCTTCGCCTAGGCGAAACCACGGACACCCAGGATGCGACGGGAACGGTGCTGGCGAAGAGGGTGAGCGATCAGGTGACATCAAGGGCGATTCATGAGGTGGTCGATCAATTTCGCGGACCGATTGAGCAAGTTCCTCCGATGTATTCGGCAGTGAAAGTCGGGGGTGTCCCTCTGTATAAGTCTGCACGGACGGGCAAAATGATTGCGCGAGATGCCCGAACTATCGTCATTCATACCCTTGAGGTGCTGGCGATTCAAGGGCGGGACGTCACATTGCGCATCGTCTGCTCCAAAGGGACCTATGTGCGGACACTCTGTGCAGACATTGGAGAGGCACTTGGGGTCGGCGGCCACATGCTGGCGTTGGAGCGAAGGCGAGTGGGTCCCTTAATAATTGATCACGCGCTGACGGTCGATGAGGTGATCACCCGTCATGCCCTCGGTCTGCTAGGAGACGATCTGTTGTCACTGGATCATGCATTGGAACACCTTGGGAATGTGGTGGTAGACGAAAAGACTGCTGAGCGCGTACGACACGGTGCTCCAGTGCCTGCGGCCAAGATCCTTCGTTGGGATAGGCCAACCGATGGTGAGAGTGGGACTCACAGGCCGGTCCGTATTCATAATACCGATGGACGTCTGCTGGCAATCGGGACGTGTAGTGAGACGTCGGGTGGCGCGCTCAAGGTCGGGAAAGTATTGATTGATCAGGATGTATGATACGAAAGGAACAGGAAGGAAGAAGCCTATGGCATTACTCAAGGAAGCAAAGACCGAGTTGATCAAACAGTACCGGCAGCATGAGACGGATTCCGGCTCGCCGGAAGTCCAGATCGCTGTGTTGACCAACCGGATCACGTATTTGACGGAACATTTCAAGCTCCATAAGAAAGACCATCATTCCCGACGTGGCCTGCTTCTCTTGGTCGGGCGTCGCCGGCGCTTGCTCGACTATCTTCGTGGCGTCAGCGATGCGCGTTATCGTGCGGTGATCGAGCGATTAGGCATTAGAAAGTAGAATCCCGTCTCGCTGTTGCGTCAGGGGGCGCGACCAGCGGATAGTCATCAGTCGCACAGGTGAACACTGACAGAGGCTGGAGCATCCCACAATCGCTCGAGTCTCTCTCTGTGGGCATCTGTGAGGCCTAACAAGAGGAGTCTCAGATGGTACACACAGTTGAACTAGAGGTTGCCGGTCGAACCCTGCGTCTCGAGACTGGTCGTGTGGCGCGACAAGCAGACGGCTCGATTTGGGCTTCATATGGCGACACCGTCGTGCTGGCCACAGCGGTTGCATCACAGGTTGCCAAAGCGGGCACCGATTTTCTTCCTCTTACGGTCGATTATCAGGAGAAATCCTTCGCGGCGGGAAAAATTCCCGGCGGGTATTTCAAACGGGAAGCGCGTCCATCTGAAAAAGCTGTGCTGACCAGCCGGCAGATCGATCGGGGGCTCCGCCCGCTCTTTCCAGAGGGCTATTACTTCGAGACACAAGTCATCGCGTCAGTCCTCTCGGCCGATCAGACCGGCTCGTCCGACATCCTTGCTATTATTGCGTCCTCTGCTGCCCTCACCATTTCGAATATTCCGTTCGACAATCCTATCGCGGGCGTAAGGATTGGTCGGCAGGACGGCAAGTTTGTTGTCAATCCAGACCTGGAAACGGCGGCGAAGAGCGAGCTGCAACTCGTTGTGGCCGGGACGGCCGATGCGGTCATGATGGTGGAAGCCGGTGCGAACGAATTGTCCGAAGCCATCATGCTCGAGGCGATTGAAGTCGCCCATGCCGAGATCAAGAGAATTGTGGCCAAGATTCGCGACCTGCAAGCCGTCGCTGGCAAGCCCAAGCGGAAGGTGGAGAAAGAGCAGATTGACTCCGCGCTTGCGGCTCAAGTGAAGTCCTTAGTGGCGCAAGGGATCCGGGAGGCCATCATGATCCCCAACAAAGCGGCCAGGCAAGAACGATTGGATGAGGTCAAGAACGGCGCGGTTCAAACGCTCAAAAGCGTGGACGATCCGAATCGGGAGCGGCACGTAAAGTTGGTGTTCCATGAATTGGAATATACAGAAGTCCGCAACATGATCCTGGAGAAAGGCTCGCGGGCGGATGGACGAGGTCCGGCCGATATTCGTCCGATCACTTGCGAAGTTGGTGCGCTGCCTCGTACGCACGGCTCCGCGATCTTCACCAGAGGCGAGACCCAAAGTTTAGCGGTGGTCACATTGGGGACCACGGACGACGAACAGCGGATCGATGCGTTGGAAGGGGAGTACATGAGGACGTTCATGCTCCATTACAATTTCCCGCCATTCAGCGTCGGCGAGGCTCGACCGCTTCGCTCACCGGGCCGGCGGGAAGTCGGTCATGGTGCATTGGCAGAACGGGCCTTGGCCTCGGTGATACCTAGTAAGGATATCTTTCCCTACACACTTCGCATTGTGTCCGACATCCTCGAATCGAACGGATCCTCCTCAATGGCCACGGTCTGTGGCGGGAGCCTTGCCTTGATGGATGCCGGCGTGCCGATCAGAGAAGCCGTGGCAGGGATCGCGATGGGACTGATCAAGGAAGGCGATCGTGTCATGATCCTTTCCGATATTCTCGGCCTGGAAGATCATCTGGGTGATATGGATTTTAAGGTCTGCGGCACCAAGCAAGGTGTGACGGCGTTGCAAATGGATATCAAGATCGGCGGCATTACGTCGGCCTTGATGCATAAGGCCTTGGAACAGGCCAAAGCCGGCCGATTGCATATTTTGAGCTGTATGGAGAAGGCGCTCCAGTCGCCGAGAACTTCCTTGTCCGCCTATGCGCCACGAATATTCACGATGAAGGTGAAGCAGGACAAGATCCGTGAAATCATTGGTCCTGGCGGCAAGACGATCCGCGGCATCATTGCGGATTGCGGTGTCAAGATTAATGTCGACGATAGCGGAACCGTCACGATTGCATCGGTTGACGGAGCTTCAGCCGAAAAGGCCAAAGACATGATCAGCCGGATTACCGAAGAGGTCGAGATCGGAAAGATCTACATGGGGACGGTTCGGAAAATTATGGACTTCGGTGCGTTTGTCGAGGTCCTGCCGGGAACCGATGGATTGGTGCACATCTCGCAGTTGGCGCATCATCGAGTCCAAGCGGTGTCCGATGAGGTCAAGGAAGGCGATCAAATCCTGGTAAAGGTACTGGAAGTCGATCGGCAGGGAAAGATTCGCCTCAGTCGCAAGGAAGCTATGCCGGCTCCGACCGGGGCCGGTAGTATGACGGATCCGTCGGCCAGGTAACCGTCTTGTATCGCAAGCTCGTCCTGGACAACGGGGTGCGGGTAGTGACCGAACGGATGCCGACGCTCAAGTCGGTCACCGTCGGCGTGTGGGTCAATACCGGGTCTCGGGACGAGCAGCCTTCCCAGGCAGGCTATTCCCACTTCATCGAACACATGCTGTTCAAGGGAACGAGCAAGCGATCCTCCGCCGAAATTTCCCGCGAGATCGATGCACTTGGTGGAGAGATGAACGCCTTCACCTCGCGTGAGACGACGACCTATTACGTGAAGGTATTGGATCAGCAACTTGAGCGAGGGGTCGAACTACTCTCCGATCTGTTCCACCATTCCCGTTTCCCAACCAAGGAAGTCGAAAAAGAAAAGCAGGTCGTCCTCGAAGAAATCCGGATGGTGCAGGATGACCCGGAGGACCTCGTTCAAGAATTACACACCGGACAAGTGTTGGGCCGCCATCCGCTCGGCCGGTCGATCTTAGGCCGCGAAGAGACGATCCAACGCCTGAAACGACCGGACCTGTTGGGGTATATCGACGAACACTACGATCCCAGTGAGATCGTGATCGCGATCGCCGGCAATTTCGAGCAGGCCTCCATGGAGCGCCTGGTG
>DATDFW010000148.1:0-7421 GCA_036522375.1 Nitrospiraceae bacterium | reverse complement strand
CTGCGCCGGCATAGAGCAGGAGCTTCTCCGTCAGCGTGGTTTTCCCTGCGTCCGGGTGTGAAATGATGGCAAATGTACGCCGCCGCGCCACTTCCCGCGCTAATTCATCGGACGACGACTTCTCAATCGGCAAAGACATAGACGTTCCATTTCGTATTCAAGGCATGACTTAAAGTATCAGGGAATGTTGTAACACCTGGCACAAGAGAAAACTACAGGAAGGGAAGGAAGGATAGCCAGTTGGTCTCCTATGCTGGCGCAACGCAGAGCTTAGGAAGACCCTCATTGAAGGGGGCAGCAGGAAACCAATCAGAAGGACCTCGCTGAAGGCTGCATCCGACGATTTCTCAGGTCTTGGCTCGGATGGTTGATAAATAGATTGTGAAAGAATCAGAATTCGCGCGATGTGTGAAGGATGGCCTAGCTGAATAGATCTGACGGCTTGATGTCGAGAACAGTATACGAAAGTATAATGGTATATATTTTGACTTTGGAGCAGAATCGCGTCTAATTGGTTTTGGTGTTACTGCCTACAACAATCCTGGAAAGATTATGCAAACTCAACAGGAGCGAAGAGATAGCCAACGTGTGCTCTGCATGCGAGAGTACCGCTACGAGATGATGAAGCCCGTGGACAGCGGTATGGTGAAATTGATAGAGGGACTCGGGTACTCGATCAATAGGAGCGTTGGGGGCATGCTGCTCTTACTTCATGAGAAAATGGACCAACGGCAGGTCTTTGAGATTCGAGTGCCATCAGAGGAGAAGAAAAAGCAAGTTACCGAGCTGGGGGAAGTGTGTTGGACCCGCGCAATTCCGGTAACCGCCCGCCTCAACATGTACCTGGTGGGTATTCGTTTCTTGCTTGAGATTCCTTTTCCTGGTCAATAGCCGGCAAGCTCGCTTAACGCCACTCTCGCTTCTTCCCTTTTCTGCAGGTCTCTGTGACAGTGTATGCAAGACGAAACCAAGGTATTTTTAGGCCCACCCATCGTTTCGGGCAACGCGGTACATTCGCAGTTCAATTTCTCGTGCCATTATGCGCAATGCGCATCTGCCTGTGGGTATGGAAGATCAATCAACCCCAGATCGATGGCGCTAAGACATAGATCAGATCACGGCGGCCATTGCGGACGTCTTGCTTGAACGCATGGCGTATGAGTTTACGTACGTATGGTGTGAAGCGCTGCCTGGAAGGAGTAGTATGCCGAAAAACCCACTCAAGAAGGAGCTGCTCTGATGGCGGATAGAGATTGGGCATTGGGAGACATCGTGTGGGCCATTCTGGGGTTGGCGATTGTCCTCGGGCTAATGTCGTTGAATGCGTATGTTCAGCGACTAGCTAGAACTGAGGAGGAAGATCGAATAAGACTGCTGGGTTCTGATCCTCTTAATCGCCGTAGATGAGTAGCTTTTCAAAGTCGTCGACCTGAACGACATCTGACGTCCCTGCCTGCTAGCGGAACTCGGCGTGACATCGCCCCGATTCCGACATACCTGCTATCCTCGCATTCTTCTCACAGTTCAAAATCTCCCCGCGTCTTCGCGCAGTGGAGGAGGGTAGCCTGCGCAACGCGCAGCCTTGACGTCTCTCCCGATAATGACGGCAATCTAAAACTGGATGACGCTACTGTATAGATCCCATTGGCGCCGTCTACACCACAGGGATAAAAGCTGTTCAGATTCTCCATCATCAATTATTGCGCGAGTATCAATCGGGCAGCAATTTCTGCGGCTGGCTATTGGATTCCAACGCCTTTAGTTCAAGCCCTTCAATTTCCTGCAAGGTCTTACCTGCGATCGCCTGTAAATCCCCATACATACCTACGGTTGCGCCCATAACACGTTCAATTTGTTCTTCACGCTTGGCCCACTGCTTTGTAATGGCTTTCTTTTCTTTGTCCAGATCTTCTTGCATTGAAGAGAAGGCTTCCACAATCGCCTGAACTCGATGGCGAAAACGTGGCCCAGTCAGATACTGATAGACCATCTCTGTCTTAGTCTGCTGCCCTTCCAATGCCTGACGGGCCGAAGCGACCTCTATAAGGGAGTGGCGCAGTGCTACCGCGACGGAGAGCATTGATCGTGAATGGGTTACCCAAACTCCGTCTATAAGATCGAAGGACTCCACGACCTTTGGGAGGGTCTGCGTGACGATAACAGCGATTTCTGCTTTGGCCGCCCGCTGATCGTCGCGAAGTTTGACCAACCAGCCGTCGCTCCAATTCTTTGTACGCTTGGATTCCCATAAAATAGTTCCACAGGGCTGACCGAGAGGGCCGATGATTCGATGTAGTGTATCGCCACCGAATTCCCCTTTGGGAACTGGCTCGATCGTGTCCCTCGGGAACTTGGCCCTGAGCAAGGTTTCGAGTTCTAGTTCCTGGACTTCGCCCTGGAGCTGCTGGGATCCCTGTTCGACCCTGCGCAATAGCTCTTCGATCTGTGTCTGCAAGGAGGCGATGGTTTGCTCTTTCTCCATCACCTTCAGCTTGAGACCTTCCTCTGCTTCTTTCTTTGCCTGCTCACGAGTCGCGAAGAGTCCATCTTGAACGCGCTTTTCTATGGTGAGTTCTAGCTCACGCTTGGCATCGTCCAGTTCCCGCTTTTGTCGGATCAGATCGGCTTGTGCTTTCTGTGCCTCTGCTAGTTTGACTTCACGTTGATGAAGTACGTCCTGAAGTTCGGTCAGCTCTTTTGTTTTCTGGTCGATATCCATTTGCAGGGCAAGTTTGGCCTTCTTAGCTTCCTCTGTGACGATCTTCGCACGTTCTTGCAGCAGCTTTTGAGCCACCTGATCATCAATCGTTTGCTTGGATCGGAAAACAGCTGCTTCCCGCTCGCGTAGGGACTCTTCCTTCTTGGCAATGGCCATATCTTTCATCGCCAATTGTGTTTCATAGTCCTGACGGGTTGACGCGATCAAGGGAGCTGCGAGGGATTCTGTCAGCTTGATCTCGGTTTTGCAGTTAGGGCAAGTAATTGTGGGCTCTGACATATAAAAGTCCTGCAAGGTTGGTGTTTTTGCTGCTCAAACTCCTACGCTCTATGGGGAGATAAATCAACACTAGAGGAGGGTGGGTGGCATGAGGAAGGCTAAATATCACCGTAAACAGTGGAAGCAAGGAATGGGGAGAAATCTTTGTTTGTCGACTATATAGCGTATCTCGAGTTCTCTTTTCAGCTGGCGGGCCTGGTTTTCCTATGCCCGAAGATAGAGGGGGTATCGAGCCGTTTTTGAGGAATCGCCTCAGCTATACAACCGCTTCGCGGGTGACGGAAGCATTCGCTATATCGAAGGGTTTGGATTGTTGAGAAGGCGTTTCAGGGAGTCCCCCAGGAGATGCAGCGAGAATTCTTTTTCGACGTACTCGGTCACCCCAAGGGCTCGAACTTTCTGCTCCGTCTCTGCGGTCCCAGCCCCCGTTAAGATAATTACCGGTTTCTTAGGATCGAGACTACGCACCTGTTGCAAGACCGTGAGCCCATCCATCCCCGGCATTTTTAGGTCAAGCACAATAACATCAGGATGTTCTCGCCGATAGAGATCCATGCCCTTCTGTCCACTTTCGGCGAGTACCACGTCGTATCCCTTCCGACGGAGTAGCGTGTCGAGGAGATTGCGGATGCCAGGCTCATCATCAATCACTAGAATCTTGGCCATGGTGACACGTCCCAGAATAAGAGCGAGATAGTAAGTCCAAGCATATCATAGGTCGCGCTCGGAGGATCTGCTAAGATAACCCCCCACGGAATTACGTAGGAATCTTTGGCCTTGATAGAGCCGGTTGGGCCTATCCGCCTACCTCTAGTCGGCGACTGGAAACAGTATTCTCTGTCGGCAACAACGCCCGCTATGTAATGGCCCTCTCATGACATGTTCACCGGCGATCGGTTGACAGCGTTATTCGTTAGACAGTAATTTGGCACGGTTTTCCATTCCTTTTAGGATTTTCGTATGGCCGAAGTTGAGAACACCAGGCCGGATTCCGGCGAGCTGATGCGGAAGATCCACGAGCGGCCCCAGATGCCCTTGGCAGAGTGGTTGCGAGCCCCTTCGCACGTACACTATAAGGCGTTTCGCATGAGCGATCCACCGGTGCAGCGCCCGACGAGTCGTGAAGAATTCAGCTCTCTCCTCGAAGCCTTTAAGGTTCCTTCGGAAGCGATGGCCATTCGTGACGACTTTGGGTATGGCGTGAAAGTGGACGCGACTGGTGACCGGATGATTATGATCTGGGAAGCTCACACAGAGTACTACAGCCATCAAACATGGCATATTCCATCCGGCCGAGCTGAGAAGATGACCTTTGGCCCGCTGACTTTTCCGCAGTCTCGTCCTCTTATCACACCGCTCGGTGCGGAGGTGTGCCGCCTGGATATCCTGCTCATGACCGAGCCGTTGCCGGCCAGTGACGTGATACGGCCGCAGCTTCCAGGTCCGGTGATGTATGGCAGCCGAATTCTCGATGAGGAGACCGCGCTGGTCACCAGCTTTACACCTGATGAACATGGGCGCGAGCGCTATTGGGTCAGTGTCGGGTCCGGCAGATCCAGCAGGTCGCACCTGAAAGACATCGTCGATGCGGTTGTCCGGATTGAAACCTACTACCACTTGCTCCTCATGCAGAAACCGTTGTTTATGGCTGCCGTCGATCAGGCCTACAAATTTGAGCAGGTGCACTTGAAGCAGCGTGAAATCATCACCGCACATATCGGTCATGCCGATTCCCTGACGTTGCAGCGTTGGCTCAATGGGCTCACGCAAGACTTGTTGAAAACCACTCGATTGGCCGGCGGGTTGCATTTCGAGCTGTCGTCCTCTGTTCCGTACGACAAGATCGTGCACCGAACATTGGCGTCGCTCGACGAACGCGCCCTCCCTCCGTACCATCCGGTGTCGGACTATGTCCTCAGCGGAATTACCGGAGTGGCGGAAGGCTATCAGCAGCTTCTGAAGCGAATCGATACCCTCCGCAGCGGTTTTGAAGGTGTCATCTCGATCATTCGTGCCCGCGTCGATCTCATGCTCCAATCTCAGAATCTGACACTCTTGACCAGCGTTGACAGGACGACGAAGAGCCAAGCCATCCTCCAGTACACAGTCGAAGGCTTGTCGGTTATTGTGATTGCCTACTATCTCAGCGGGCTCATGGGCTATATCTTCAAAGGGTTTCAAGAGATAGGGTGGCTCCGCAGCGCGGATATTGCTTCCGCATTGTTTGTTCCGGTTTCGCTCGCCATCGCACTGGGGATTACGATCCTCGGACGGGCACTTCTCCGCAAGAAATTCTCCGGCGAATCCGTGCCTGCCGCATCGGAGAAACCTCAGCCTTGACAGGATGCTGAAGCAGTTTGCAACCTGCCTTGTTTCGCGTGGTCTGTTCGGGTTATCAGGTCTGTCTCATTTTTCCGGGTGCATCAGCCACGCCAGGTAGATTCAATGGCCTCATTTGCTTGTCCAGCCTGTCTCGTGCCATCGTTGTGCTCTCATCATTTCTCAAGGACACCATGTGCGAGCTCTTCGTTCCACCTGCAGGTACCCCGAGTGCTAAGGCGGCGAACAAATCATTTCCCGTAGCACTGGATATTCCGTATAGTGTCGCCAGGGTGGTTACACAAGCACATGATGACGAAACTTATTTTAATTGGAGCCGGTGGTTTCATTGGCTCCGTCCTTCGATATGTAATCGGCGGCTCAGTACAAACGCTCAGCCAGAGCATCGCATTTCCCTATGGCACACTGGCCGTCAATATCCTTGGCTGTTTCTGCATTGGATTCCTGTCGGAGCTATTGGATACACGCACATTCATCGGCACCGATACCCGCGCCTTTTTGGTTGTCGGTGTTCTTGGTGGGTTTACCACCTTCTCCGCCTTCGGCAATGAAACCATGAATTTGATCCGAGATGGAGAGGCGGCACTTGCATTGATCAATATCGGTGCACAAGTCTTGCTGAGTCTTGGAGCTGTCTGGCTCGGCTATACCTTGGCCTTTCTGATCTGGAGGTAATCCATGCTTCCTGCAGACGGCTCTCTGCTCCGAATCTTCGTTGGTGAGAGCGACAGATATGAACAACAGCCGCTCTACGAGTGGATCGTCGTCCAGGCCAGAACGCAGGGACTCGCAGGGGCCACGGTCCTCCGCGGTATCATGGGATTTGGCGCCAATACTCGTGTCATTCACACCTTCAAGATTGAACGGCTATCGGAAGACCTTCCGATGATCATTGAAGTGGTCGATACCACTGACAAGTTAGAAACCTTCCTCTCGTTTGTCGAGCAGCACATTCACTCAGGCCTGATGGCTACGATGGAGAACGTCCAGGTCCGATTTTATCGAGGGCGGCGTCCATGATTTTTGTCACAGGCGGTGCTGGCTACATCGGTTCACACACCTGCGTGGAACTGCTCGACGCAGGTTTTGAGGTAACTGTGTTCGACAATTTCTCCAATAGCCATCCGGAAGCATTGGCGCGAGTCGAGCGAATCACGGGGAAAACGTTGCATCTGGTGCGAGGTGACTGCCGCGATCGTGCCGCCGTGGTGGCAGCTCTGCGCCAGAGCGGGGCCAGTGCGGTTATCCACTTCGCCGGGCTCAAGGCGGTGGGGCAGTCGGTGACACAGCCGTTGGCCTACTATGATAACAATGTGGCCGGCACGCTGCGTCTGCTGGAGGCGATGGGGGAGTGCGGAGTGAAGATCATGGTGTTCAGCTCTTCCGCCACCGTCTATGGCGATCCGATTCGGCTGCCGATCACGGAGGATCATCCGCTTTCCGCCACCAATCCCTATGGCAGGACGAAGCTGATGATCGAGGAGATCTTGCGCGATCTGCATCGCAGTGATGCCTCTTGGCGTATCGGCCTTCTGCGTTATTTCAATCCCGTGGGCGCCCATGCGAGCGGCTTAATCGGTGAAGCTCCCCAGGGCACTCCCAATAACTTGCTGCCTTTTGTCGCGCAGGTTGCGGTGGGACGACGGGCATTTTTAAACGTGTGGGGTCATGATTATCCCACTTCAGATGGGACCGGGGTGCGGGATTATATCCACGTGGTGGATTTGGCCCTGGGCCACCTCAAAGCATTGAAGATACTGGAGCAATCACAGGAGAGGGCCGAATGTCTGACCGTAAATCTGGGCACGGGCACTGGTTACAGCGTGCTGGATATTGTCAGGGCCTTTGAGCAGGCAAGTGGGCGGTCAGTGCCCTACAAGATCGCGGCTCGCCGTCCCGGCGACATTGCCTCTTGCTATGCTGACCCACAACGGGCGATTGAGTTGCTGGGCTGGAGGGCAGAGCGCGGGCTCAGTGCCATGTGTACCGATACCTGGCGCTGGCAGCAGATGAATCCCGGCGGCTATACGGGCTGATTCTCATCACTCGGAGAATCAATGAGGTATCGAGGTCGCGCGTGCAG
>DATDFW010000147.1:0-9114 GCA_036522375.1 Nitrospiraceae bacterium | reverse complement strand
CTTTACCAGCGTAAACGGGGTGAGGCCATTCATGGAACGCCTTCATGTGGCGGGGAAGGATGCACGAGCGCTCGCGAGCCTGCAGCTGTGTGCCATTGGACCAAGAACCGCGCAGGAACTGAGAACCTATGGGCTGACTCCGGATGTCGTGCCAACCCAGTATCAAGCGGAGGGGGTGATTGCTTCATTGACACAGGCGGGAGTCGATGGAAGCCACATACTGATTCCGCGCGCCGAAGTTGCTCGCGAAATCTTGCCGGAACGGTTACGGGAGTTAGGGGCAACCGTCGATGTGATTCCTGTCTATCGTACGATTGTTCCGATGGTGGATGTTGCGTCCTTAACGCAACAATTTTACGACGGACAGGTGGCGGTCGCGACATTCACGAGTTCCTCCACCGTCCGTAATTTCGTCGATGTATTTGGTGGGCGGGATAGGGTAAGAGCACTCGTCGCCCGTGTGGTCATTGCCTGCATTGGCCCCATTACGGCACGCACGGCGGAAGAGTATGGGTTGACGGTCACGGTCATGCCAGATGAGAATACTGTGCCGGCGCTCGCAGCAGCAATCGTGAGTCATTTCAAGGAGGTGGCGGAATCGTCGATTCGATAAGCGGAGTAGCTGAAGTAGACGGAGCGATGGAACGCATTAGCAAAGGGAGGGCATAACATGGTCTCAGTCAAGTCGTTCATGATTCCGAGGGAAAAATTTGTGACGGTCGAGCGGGATACCGAGACACAGACGGCGGCGCGTATTATGCGCGATCGTGGTATCGGCAGCCTCTTCGTAACCAATGGAAAGGAAATTATTGGTATCCTTACGGATACTGACATGGTTCGACGCGTGGTTGCCGCTGGGGCAGACACCATTAAAACAACGGTCGAACAAGTTATGTCGGCTCCCATCTTGGCGATTGAGGAGAATAAGTCATTGTTAGATGCCAACGATCTGATGGCGCGTACGCATATCCGCCATCTCGGCGTGACCCAGGATGGCAAATTGGTCGGCATGATTTCTGTGCGTGATCTTGTGGTGTTCTTGACGAATCTGCCGAGGAAGTGATCCGATGGCTTTCCCGATACAGAGGCTCCGGCGGTTGCGGCAGCATGAAGCATTTCGTGGCATGGTACGGGAAACTCGTCTTGTCCCGTCCGACTTGATCTATCCGCTGTTCGTCGTCGAAGGGCAAGATCGGCGGGAAGAGATCACCTCAATGCCGGGCCAGTTCAGGCTCTCTGTCGATCTCTTGGTGAAAGAGGCCGGTGAGGTTGCAGCCTTGGGAATTCCTGCCATCATCCTTTTTGGGATTCCTGACCGGAAAGATGATCGGGGGAGCTCGGGGTTCGATCCGAATGGCATTGTACAACGGGCCGTTAAAGCCGTGAAGGGTCAAGTTCCGGGCATGATGGTTGTGACCGACGTCTGTATCGACGAGTATACCGATCATGGCCATTGCGGAATAGTCAAGGACGGACATATTTTGAATGATGAAACGTTGGAGTGTCTACGGGCAATGGCCAGAACACATGCGCAGGCCGGGGCGGACATGGTAGCGCCGTCCGACATGATGGATGGGCGGGTGGCAGCGATCCGGGCGGAACTGGATCAGGCAGGGTTTCCAGAGCTGCCGATCATGTCCTATGCCGCAAAATTCGCATCCTGCTTTTATGCGCCTTTTCGTGATGCGGCATTTTCTAGTCCGCAATTCGGAGATCGACAATCGTATCAAATGGACCCGGCCAACCGCCGGGAAGCGCTTCGCGAGATTGCCCTTGATGTCGAAGAAGGCGCTGACATCATCATGGTGAAACCGGCGCTGCCCTATCTCGACATCATTGCCGCAGCCAAAGGGCAGATGTTGTTGCCGGTGGCGGCTTATCAAGTGAGTGGTGAGTACAGCATGATCAAGGCGGCATCCAAAGCCGGCTGGTTGGATGAATCACGAGCTATGATGGAATCGCTGCTTTCGATTAAGCGGGCCGGCGCAGATCTCATCCTGACCTACTTTGCCAAAGACGCTGCGCGTCTCCTCCGCTGAGTATCATGCTGAAAGTGACACGTGGGCTCTCCGACAATTGTCCGCGTGCCTATCCGATCGCCACGATCGGTAATTTCGACGGCCACCACTTGGGCCATCGAGCGCTGTTACAGACTGTGGTCGAGACAGCCCGGAAGGCACAGGGGACGTCGCTGGTATTGACCTTTGAACCTCATCCGGTAAGAATCCTCGCACCCCAAGTCGATCTTCGCTTTCTCACCAGTCCAGAGGAGAAGCTCGCGCATTTCGAATCTGCGGGGATCGATGAAGTAGTCTTCTTGGGCTTTACTCCCGTTTTCGCGGCGATGAGCCCGAAGCAATTTGCCGAAGACATCCTGCATCGATCTCTCGGAGTAGCCGAACTTTTTGTGGGCAATCATTTTGCGTTTGGGGAGGGTAGGGCCGGACGTATCGATGACCTCGTGCGTCTTGGCGGACAGTACGGCTTCCGCGTGCATGCCGTGACTCCCGTGACGATAGACGGAGAGGTGGTGAGTTCAACCAGGATTCGCCGGCTTATTCAAACAGGGAATATGGAGCGGGCTTCAACCTTACTCGGACGCGTCTATGGAATTCGAGGTACTGTGGTGCAGGGGATGCAACAGGGACAGGCGATGGGCTGGCCTACCGCCAATTTGCAGGTACCAGCTGATCGTGTCATGCCACCTGATGGAGTCTATGCTGCGCGGACGGTTCACGGTCCCCACATCTATGATGCGATCGCCTATATTGGGACAAGGCCGACGTTTGGTCCCGGTGAACGGCTGATCGAGGTCAATCTTTTGGATCAAAACAGTGATCTCTATGGCCAGGAGATTTCCGTACAGTTTGTTTCACGGGTACGCGGCGATCACACCTTTGCATCTCCTGCTGAGTTGTCGAAGCAAATTGCCCGTGATGTGGAGCAGGCGCGCATCAGATTGCGGCGTATTCAGCAAGGAGTTCAGTAACCATGTCTGATGAGACGATGGTTCTGAGACCATTACCCTGCCCTGCTGTACGACCAGCACTGTTGACCCAGCTTGTTCGGACAGTGCGACAGCACCGATTGTTCCTTCCCCATCAGCACCTACTTGTCGCAGTGTCTGGAGGGCCGGACTCAATCACATTGTTGTCTCTGCTCCATAAGCTGGCCGAGCCTTGGCGACTCACGCTTACAGCAGTCCATTGTAATTATGGGTTGCGCGGAGCGGAGTCCGACGGTGATGAATTGTTTGTCAAAACCTTCTGCCAGGAACGGCATCTGCCTCTAGTCATTCATCGCCCCAAACTGGTCAAGCGACGACTGCGCTCGTCCATTCAAGCCATGGCACGCGATGCGCGCTATGACTTCATGAAACAATTGGCTCACGAGGTAGGGGCCGATTATATTGCGGTCGGTCATACCGCCAATGACCAGGCGGAAACGGTACTGATGTGGATGTTGCGAGGGGCAGGCATGACAGGATTGGCAGGGATGTCCTATGCACGTGAAGACAGGATTATTCGTCCGCTTCTCGCATCCACCCGTGAGGAAGTATTGGCATACTTAGATCATGAAAGGCTGACCTATCGTCATGATTCGAGCAATGACAAACCGCTCTATCATCGCAACCGGATCAGGAAGGAACTTCTTCCAATTGTCACACAGTTGGCGCCGACGGCTGTCCGTCTGATACAGCGGCAGGCAGATGTATTGCGCGAAGAAGAACGATATCTGGAAACAATTACACATGATCTGATGCGCACGCTCGTGAGCCAAGACTCGGCAGACGTGCAACGATTGAACCGCCAGGCCTTCATAGTATTGCCGGTTGCACTTCAGCGGCGTCTCGTTCGGGCGGTTCTTCGGACTTATGACGAAGAGAGGCGCGCCAGCAGCCTTCGCGTGGTAGAGTCTGTTCGGCATGTTCTTCTCAAGGGCGCAAGTGGGACGAGGCTATCTTTGAAACAGGCCCTCGTGATCCTGGATGAGGGGTCGCTGCGGTTGAGTCGAGTGCGAAGAGCTCACACCGATGAGATCGGCACAGAACTCAGGAAAGGCGATCGCTTGTTAGTTTCAGTGCCTTCGACGGTGTATTGGGCTAGAACGAGTCAGCAAATTCATGTACAACATATGACTCGCTGTGACGCTGAGCAGGGAGGCGCGATACCTTCCGCACAACGGGCCTTGTTCGATGCAGACCGGTATTCAGAGCCACTTATAATTCGGTCATGGAAATCCGGCGATCGATTTTCTCCTCAGGGGATGCAAGGAAGTCATAAAAAACTACAAGATTTTTTTACCGATAGTAAGATTGCTCGCGATCAACGTGACAGGATTCCATTGTTAGTGGCGCCGGAAGGGATTCTTTGGGTCGTGGGCATGCGCCAGGATGAGCGGTTCGTCGTCGGCCGTGGGACGAGCAAGTGTCTGATTGCATCAGTGAGCACTAGGGCATCCGAGAAGGAGTAGGGCGCATGGAACGGATCTTCGGTCGACCGATTGTGACACAGGAAGAAATGCGTGCAAGGATTCGTGAGCTGGGCAAGCAAATCACGACTGATTATACAGGGAAGGATTTCATCTTAGTGGGGGTGCTGAAGGGCGCCTATGCCTTCTATGCCGATTTAGCTCGCGCAATCAGAATACCTATGCGGGTAGACTTTCTTATGGTAACAAGTGATGGGTCTCTTGATGGGTCTCTGGGAAAGACATCCGGAAAAATAAAAATGATCACCGAGCTGACCGAGGACATCAAAGGGAAGGATGTTTTGTTGGTGGAGGACATCGTCGATTCCGGACTGACGGCCCGGTACTTACTCAATGTCCTTGCGAAAAAAAAGCCTCGGTCAATTAAAATCTGCACCTTACTGAGTAAGCCAGATCGTCGAACCATCAATGTTGAGATCGATTATGTGGGGTTCAAGATTCCGAACAGGTATGTAGTCGGGTATGGACTCGATTACCAGCAGAAGTATCGTAATCTTCCCTATCTGGCCGTCCTGGATATGGAAGAGGATCAAGAGTAACGTCTCGGTCGTACGGTTGTCAGAACGAATGTGCCTGTGGTAATATCATTCACGCTGGCGGTTCTTCTGACCGTGTGCCTGCCATCCACAAGGAGATCTGGATGAATTCCAGGACAAAGAATATTCTTTTCTGGGTCGTCGTCGGCCTCTTCATGATTTTGCTCTTCAACCTGTTCAGTGTACCGCATCATGAACCAGAAGAGGATGTGATTTTTAGTGAATTCATGACCAAACTCGACAAGGGAGAGGTTGAGCGGGTCATCATCAAAGCCAGCCACATCAGTGCTGTTCTCAAAGACAAGACTCGTATTCGAACCTATTCTGTGGAGTACCCTGAATTGGTGCAGGTCCTGCGGGACCGTGGCGTACAGATTGAGGCAAAACCACCGGACGAAAGTCCTTGGTACATCACATTCCTTGTGACCTGGGGCCCGTTCGTACTGTTCCTGGGGCTGTGGTTCTTCTTGATGCGCCAAATGCAAATGGGGGGAAACAAGGCTCTCTCATTTGGGAAAAGCCGTGCTCGTCTGCTGACTGAGGAGCGTAAGAAGGTGTTGTTCTCCGATGTGGCGGGAATTGATGAAGCAAAGGATGAAGTACTTGAGATCATTGAGTTCCTCAAAGATCCTCGTAAATTCCAAAAGCTCGGCGGCCGCATTCCCAAGGGGGTGTTGATCGTCGGTCCTCCCGGTACAGGGAAGACGCTCCTGGCCAAAGCCATTGCCGGTGAAGCGGCGGTACCGTTCTTCAGCATCAGCGGGTCGGATTTTGTGGAAATGTTCGTCGGAGTCGGGGCATCCCGTGTTCGCGATCTCTTCGAGCAGGGGAAAAAGCATGCTCCCTGCATTATTTTTATCGACGAAATCGATGCCGTTGGCCGACTTCGTGGCGCAGGATTGGGCGGAGGGCATGACGAGCGTGAACAGACTCTCAATCAATTGCTCGTCGAGATGGATGGATTTGATACGACAGAAGGGGTGATTCTGGTTGCCGCAACCAACCGTCCAGATGTCCTCGATCCTGCCTTGCTCAGACCGGGGCGTTTCGATCGGCAAGTAGTTGTCAATAGGCCGGATTTGCGCGGGCGTACCGAAATTCTCAAAGTGCATTCAAAGAAGGTTCCAATTGCGGCCGATGTGGAGCTGGAGAAAATCGCGCGAGGCACGCCCGGATTTTCAGGAGCCGACCTGGAAAATTTGGTCAACGAAGCAGCGCTCTGGGCCGCGAGACTCAACAAGAAAGAAGTGGCGTTCGTCGATTTCGAGATGGCGAAAGACAAAGTGTTGATGGGAGCTGAACGGAAGAGTCTGATTTTGAGCGATGAGGAGAAGCGGACGACAGCCTATCATGAAGCTGGGCACGCGCTGATCGCCAAACTGATTCCTGGAACCGATCCCGTGCATAAGGTGACGATTATTCCCCGTGGTCGAGCATTAGGCCTGACGATGCAGCTCCCCACCGATGATCGGCACGGCTATTCGAAGGTATATTTGTACAATCAGCTCGCCATCCTCATGGGAGGACGAGTCGCGGAAGAGTTGGTCTTGAATGACATGACAACTGGAGCGGGGAATGATCTGGAGCGCGCAACGGATCTCGCAAGGAAGATGGTTTGTGAATGGGGCATGAGTGAAAAGATGGGGCCCTTAACGTTCGGCAAACAAAACGAGCAGGTTTTTCTTGGGCGAGAGCTCGGGAGCCAGCGTGATTTCAGCGATCAAATAGCCATGGAGATCGACGAGGAAGTCAAACGGCTTGTGATGGAAAACTACGAACGGGCAAAGAGACTGCTCACAGAAAATATGGTGACGCTGAAGAAATTGGCCGAAGCCCTTTTGGAGAAAGAAGTGCTCGATTCATCTGACATTGATAACATCCTCATGCAGCCAACATCCCAAGCAGTTCCTGCCTAAATTCTCCGTCGCTGATCCTGGGATGCCATTTCAGGGCATTGGAATCCCAGGTCGTATAACTGAAAGATGATAGGCGAGAAGGAATTCTTTCTCGCGAGTGCTTGTTGTGGTGTGCGCTCCACAGGTCACACGGTATGTGGTAGCGTTGGGTCATATCAAGGCTCTTATTTATGGAGGCGCCGTGGCCTTGGTGTTAGAACCAAAGATATTGACGCGACAGGCGAAAGATCGACTAATCGAATTCCCCGCCAGACCATTAATTATGGGCATCGTGAACGTGACGCCGGATTCGTTCTTTGACGGTGGCCGTTACTTGGACACTGCTGCCGCCGTGGCCCATGCTGTTCGATTGGTTGAGGAAGGGGCTGATCTGCTGGATATCGGAGCTGAGTCGACCCGTCCAGGCGCCGATGTCGTGAGCGAGGCAGAAGAGTTTCGTCGTGCGATTCCTGTTGTGACTGCCGTTGCAAGAGCCGTCACCGTTCCAATCTCAATCGACACTTCAAAGGCTTCAGTTGCCCGTGAGGCTCTAGATGCGGGGGCGGTTCTCGTGAATGATGTCACAGCATTGCGGGGCGATCCTGCCATGGTTGATGTGGTCGCTCGAACGGGAGCCGGAATCGTCTTAATGCATATGCACGGTACGCCGCGTACGATGCAGCAAGCCCCACAGTATGGCGACGTTGTGGGCGAGATCTCAGATTTTTTCGAGGAACGAATCCGCTTCGCGATGGCACATGGCATTGTCCGAAGACAAATCATTCTTGATCCAGGTATTGGATTTGGTAAGCTGTTGGTGCATAACCTTACGCTATTAGCTCAATTGCGCCATTTCGTGCAATTTGATTGTCCATTGCTGATAGGGGTTTCGCACAAAGCGTTTCTTGGGCAGCTTGTGGGCCGTCCAGTGCAGGAGCGTCAGTGGGCTACAGCGACGGCAGTGGCATTGGCCGTGGATCGTGGTGCCGGAATCCTTCGCGTTCACGATGTGAAAGGCATGAGGGATGTCGTGCAGGTGGCAACGGCGATTGGCCAACATACGGTTGAATCCATGAAAGCAGACCATGCGTAAATTATTCGGTACAGATGGGGTTCGAGGGGTTGCCAATCTCGATCCAATGACTAGCGAAATAGCCATGCAGCTGGGGCGAGCCGCGGCACATTTATTTATGCGCCGATCAGGACGCCATCAGATTGTGATCGGTAAGGACACCCGCATTTCCGGCTATATGTTGGAGTCCGCGTTGACCTCAGGGATTTGCTCGATGGGTGTCGATGTGTTGCTGGTTGGTCCGATGCCAACACCGGCGATCGCTTTTCTGACAAGAAGTCTTCGTGCCGACGCGGGGGTGATGATATCTGCCTCGCACAATCCCTACCAGGATAACGGAATCAAGTTTTTTTCCAATGATGGGTTCAAGCTGCCGGATGAAATGGAATCCCGCATGGAGGAGCTTATTGTTTCAAACGAGATTGCCCACCTACGGCCAACGGCTGACGCGATTGGGAAAGCCTATCGAATTGATGATGCCGAAGGGCGTTACATCGAGTTCGTCAAACGTTCTCTTCCAAGGGACCTGGATTTTCAGGGCATCAAGATGGTGGTCGATTGTGCCCATGGCGCAGCCTACAAGGTTGCGCCGACGGTGTTGCGTGAGCTCGGTGTGAAGGTCGAAGTGATCGGTAATAAGCCGGACGGAATGAATATCAATGCGGACTGTGGCGCGGTCCATCCCGGACTGCTCCAGAAGACGGTTCGGGAGCAAGGGGCTCATCTCGGATTGGCGTTAGACGGGGATGCGGATAGAGCCATTTTTGTCTGCGAACAGGGGCAGGTCGTGGACGGCGATCATATTATGGCGATGTTGGCACTCGACCTTCATCGCCAGGGGAAATTGGCGAAGCAGACAGTGGTGGGGACTGTCATGAGCAACTTCGGATTGGAACTTGCGATGACCAGAGCTGGAATCGGTCTCGTCCGAACTGCTGTGGGGGACAGATATTTGCTCGAACGGATGTCGACCGATGGCTATAACTTTGGAGGAGAACAGTCGGGCCATTTTATTTTCCTTGACCACAATACGACCGGTGATGGCTTGATTTCGGCCTTACAAGTGTTGTCGCTGATGAAACGCACGGAGAAGCCCTTGTCCGAGCTGGCTCATGCCATG
>DATDFW010000146.1:0-6216 GCA_036522375.1 Nitrospiraceae bacterium | reverse complement strand
TGGGACCCGAAGGCCTTTCCAATCCTCACCTGGCGTTGGCGCCTGCAAAAAGCTACGACCGAAAATGAGCCTATTGCGGCGATCTATGCGTCCCTGGACACCGACCTGATGTTTATTCCTGTGTTTACGAAGTATGTGTGGAGCGCTACCAAACCCGAAGGTACGTTTACTGAAGGCGGCATGTTCAGTGGCTCGGAGATCGTGGTGCAAAGTGGCACGAAAGATATCGGACAGTGGTTTGAAGAACGCGTGAACGTCTACGAAGACTTCAAACGGATTCACCAGCATGAGCCAGCTCCCAAAGCCTGGGGTATTTCAATCATTGCTGGGCCCGGCGTCGAAATCGATTTTGGTTCGATGGCCGCGAGCGCAGGACGCTAGAAAAATAGATCTTTGTTAATATGACTGAGGCCAGTATGGGATACGTGGCACCTTCAAAGGTGATGGATATCCTGTTCGGTGTGGCCGTGATGGGAACGGTCGGGATGCTCATCGGACTCATTATGGGTGGTGGCATCATGCCGGTTGCGTGTGGGGTGGGATTTGTACTCGGCGGATTCATCGGGTTTATGGGCGGACGACGTTTTCTGGTAAGTATTTTGGTAGGGACGCTGTTAGGCGGGGCACTCGCCTGGTGGGTTGCCGGTCCGGAGAGAATATCCGCAGGCGCTGGGGCCGGCGCGGCCATGGGTGGATTTCTTGGTGTACAGATCTCGATGTTGCTGGATATGCGTGCGGCAAAGAAAAACCGCAGCTGAGGGGCCGATCTCTCTTATGTCACGCACAATCGAAGGAGCATGAGACGCGATGGGAAATAGGGGAGTACTCA
Organism: Nitrospiraceae bacterium; assembly: GCA_036522375.1. Taxonomy (GTDB): domain Bacteria; phylum Nitrospirota; class Nitrospiria; order Nitrospirales; family Nitrospiraceae; genus Palsa-1315. The sequence goes on along the minus strand of DATDFW010000146.1, from coordinate 5,387 downwards.
TCGGTTCGATCGCTTTTGTCTTTGGATCCTTCGTCCTCATGATTGGCCTGCTGCTCTATGAGTCCTATAAAGCGAATAAAATGAAAGCGCTGGCTTCGTCGATTAAGACTGAATCTCGCCTTGCACCGAGCAGCACCCCGGCGCTCGATTATTCCATGTACAAAACGAAGATAGGCGACGAAGGTCGAGAAATGGTGCAGGTCCCCGAAGGCCCCTTCATCATGGGTAGCAAAGATGGCGATCCGGATGAACTACCGGAGCGTCAAACGTATCTCAAGGCGTTCTATATCGATACGAAAGAGGTGTCACAAGAAGAATATGCCCGATTTGCTAAAATGACCAAGCGGTCTCTGCCCAAGATTGAAGTGTTTGAAGACGATCAATCCAAGCTGCTGAGACCTGAGTTTTCGGCAATGAGTATGACATGGGAGGAGGCGACCGCCTATTGTAGGTGGGCGGGAAAGCGGCTTCCCACGGAAGCGGAATGGGAGAAAGCCGGTCGTGGTGAGGGAAAGCGGAAGTACGCATGGGGCGACACCTTTATGAGCGGCCGTGCCAATGCGAATGTGGATGGGAGTGAAGACGGGTTTCGGTACCTTGCACCCCCTGGGTCGTTTGAGACGGGGCGTAGCCCCTATGGGATCTATGACATGACTGGGAATGTCGCGGAATGGGTCGCGGATTCGTACGACGAACACTATTATCAGAAAGCGCCGTACCGCGATCCGAAAGGACCGGAACCCGGTGAATTGAAGGTTGTCCGGGGAGGGTCCTGGCGAGAGACCCAGCATAACGCTCGGCTATCCAAACGATTTGCCGCGAAATTATGGCGGACGGATATCACAATCGGGTTTCGCTGTGCGAGCGATGTGGAGATCGGCGAGAGCCCCACGGCATCAAAGTAGACATGCTCGAAACGAAATTTAAGGTCCTCTTTCTTCTTGCGATTCTGGGGTTTGCTGCGATTCCCATCATGGGAATCCTCCGTGGCTCCCCATTGACACCATTCGAAAACGCTCCTGCTAAATCCACGGATGTAACCCCATTAGAGTCAGAGTCGCTTGATCCCTCGAAGGCGTCTCGAGAAGAGCCGGTTCGGGAAGAAATGATTGTGATTCCTGCAGGACCCTTCATCCGTGGTACCGATCACGGGGGGTTCGATGAGCAGCCGCAACGCACTCTGGTGCTGGACGCATTTGCGCTCGATCGGTACGAAGTGACGAATTTTCAATACCAGCAATTTGTCAATGTAACCGGACATCGTAAATCGGGTCCTCCTGCCCGTTATGCCAAGAACATGGGCAAGATGCAGGGGATTAATCAGCCTGTGGTCTATGTATCATGGGAGGATGCGGATGCTTACTGTCATTGGAAAGGGAAGCGACTCCCGACCGAGGCGGAGTGGGAGAAGGCCATGCGAGGATCGGATGGCCGTCTCTGGCCTTGGGGTAACGTGGAGCAGCCCAACGGAGCAAATTGGGCCAGGGTGCAGGATGGGTATGACGTCTCAGCATCTGTCGGTGCGTTCCAGACTGACAAGAGCCCCTACGGTGTCATGGATGGGGCTGGAAACGTAATGGAATGGGTGGCCGATTGGTATGGGGAACGATACTTCGAGCAGGCCCCTGAACGGAACCCACCGAGCCCAGATCATGGCGTATTTCGAGTACTTCGTGGGGGGGGGTATGCGACCACAGGAGCCGATATTCGCATTACCAGCAGGAGCAAAATGGTTCCGGATTTTCGCGATGAAACGATTGGATTTCGCTGTGCGAGTTCGGAGCTGCCCTGAGAGGGGAAATCATTCAGAACTTACAGGAAATCAAAGTAGTAGAGAATGAGAAACACGGCCACAAGTATATTGACAACCATTCCAGCCAAAACTATAATATCGAACGCTTTTGATTTTTTTTTCATCGATTTTCTCCTGGATTTACGTGCGCGGCAAGGAATTTTGAATAACATACGGGTGTCTGAGAGTCAAGAAATTCGCTGAGCGAATTCAGTATTGAATATTTGTATCAGGACAAGGAGACGTGATGGCCACGGCAACAGTAACAGGAACACCAGCAAAACCGGATAGCGACATAAAAATCAGGATCGGCAAGATGATTTTTTACATCACCTGTGCAGTGGCCCTGTGGTTTTTTTATTGGTTCGCTGGAATTCAGTGCCCCTGCTAAACAGGGTACTGCTGCGCTTGAATTTTCTGAACATCCGCAAGTCAAGGGAGGAACACGATGGGGACCACCATCCTTTATGCGCTGATCTCTTTGGTCATCTGCATCGCGTATTTTACGGCAGTCGACCACTTTTTGATGGATTCGCAGGGACTCGACTACTGGTACTTATTCCGGAAATAGAACGGCCTAGTCCTTCTTTTCTGTTGTGAGCAAGCTTGTGGGTAACAATGGCATGATTTTTTTAAGAATGCATCAAGGAGGTATCTCATGGGACGTGTAGCCGGGAAGAAGCTGTTCTCGGTCATGGCGCTTTGCGCGATGATTGGCCTTCTCCTGCTCCCCATTGCCGTATCGCTTCCATCACTGGCTATTGGCGCAGATGCACCTGATGCGGTGAAGAAGGATGGAGAGGCGAAGGTCGAGAAGGGGCGAGATGTCTATTACAAGACGGAGGGTATCGTCGTTGGTTCCCCTGCTCCAAAGACCACCGATGGTCCTAAGGATTATCCGCGGTACAACTTCGAAAGCCGCGTGTTGCTTTGGTTCGCGAACCAGCAACACCTCTATTACGGAAGTTTCGTACTCGCGGTTCCCATCTTCTGTATGGTGATTGAGTTCATGGGGGTGGTGTCGAAGGATAAGGCGATGGCGAAGCGGTATGATCAGCTCGCCCATGACTTCGTCAAAATTAGTCTGACGGCCTATTCACTGACCGCAATTCTTGGTGGTGTTTTGATTTTCACCTTCCTGACGCTCTATCCAGCGTTTTTTGGCTACTTGTCCAGTATCTTCCGTCCAGTCATGCATATCTATGCACTGATGTTCATAGCGGAGAGCGGAACTCTGTACATCTATTACTACGGCTGGGACAAGATGACGGAGGGTTTCCTCAAGTGGATTCACTTGAGCATGTCCGTGGTCTTGAACGTTATTGGTACATTGCTCATGTTTTTGGCCAACTCTTGGATCGGCTTCATGATGTCGCCTGCCGGAGTCGATGAGCAGGGCAGGTTCCTGGGGAACATCTGGCACGTCATTCATACCGCCCTCTGGAATCCGCTCAACGTGCATCGCATTTTGGGTAATATGGCGTTCGGCGGTGGTGTCGTTGCGGCTTATGCGGCATACAGATTCTTGGCCGCAAAGACAGATGAAGATCGTGCGCATTATGACTGGATGGGGTATATCGCCATGGCGCTAGGCGTGGCGTTCTTAATCCCCTTACCATTTGCCGGGTACTGGCTGATGCGCGAGGTCTATGCCTATCGCCAGCAGATGGGGATTACGCTTATGGGTGGTCTCCTGGCCTGGCTCTTCATTATTCAAGCCACCATGATCGGCATCCTTTTCTTGAGTACGAATTACTACCTCTGGCAGGCGCTTGGTCGGATGCGCGGTGCTGAAAAGTATCAACGCTACATTAAATATCTCGTATTTGTTCTCTGCTGTGGCTATCTGGTGTTCATTACTCCCCATACGATCGTGATGACTCCAGCCGAGCTTAAAGCGATGGGTGGTCAGCAACACCCGGTGCTAGGGAACTACGGGGTCATGTCGGCCAAAAATGGTGGTATTAACGTGATCATCACCACCACCATTTTGAGCTTCGTCTGGTACATGCGAGGTAATAAGGTCTCGACGGTGTCCTGGTCGAAGTTCGGTAACATATTCATGGGTGTCTTCTTTGGATGCGCCTATGTGAACATCATCTGGCTGGCGATCTACGGATATTACATTCCGGCTAACGTGCGGGTTGGTCTATCTGTGCCGCAAGTCGCTACGACATTGTCTTGTCTTTTCTTCATGTTTGCGCTCAACAGCGCCATGATGAAGGGAGCCAAACAGATGGGGCCAATTGAGTGGGGCAAGATATCCGTTCGATCGCAATACGCATTAATCATGCTTGCAACCGCCTTTACCTGGATGATGGGTTTAATGGGGTACATACGTTCTTCCGTTCGACTGTTCTGGCACGTGAATGAGATTATGCGTGATAACTCACCTTGGGCATACACGCATACTGTAGGTTTTGCAGCGAACATGATCTCATTCAACGTTCTGTTCTTCTGGGTAAGCATACTATTCGTCTTCTGGCTGGGAAGCCTAGGGATGAAGAAGGCGCCTGTTGAAGAGAAGGCAGGGGTACCTGGCGGCGCACCGCAGCCGGCTGCGGGCCACTAATCATCTTTTTGGGTCTTGGCTGGGGGAGTGTGGATGCCAATGAGCATGCCCATTCCTACCCGGACTTCAGGAGGTTACAACCGTGAGTGAGTTGATAAAGGAAGCGCTATCAATAGGGTGGCCGTTACTCTCGCTTTTAGCCGGCCTTTTTGTGTATGCCCTGGTGTCTAGTAAAGATGCCGTTGCCAAGAAGCGCGCAATGTTCAAGCTCTTTATTGGCACGATTGCCGCGTGCATGCTACTGGTGGCAATTGCGCATTATAAGGGAAGCTTCTATGAAGCCAACCGAATGCTTCCAGTTTCACTAGTTCTCATCACCGCGCTGGCTTTTATGATGGGGGTCTATTTCCCTAATCACGCGGCAATGCTTAAGATCGGGGGCTTCATGTTCCTTGTTGCCGCTGGCCTGTCTGGGTATGGAAACTGGTTGCCGCAGGTCGAAGGTGGTTTTCCTCCCAAAGAAGAAAAACTTCAATGGGAAGCGATGACTGCCCAACAGCTCGCCGATGAAGGTGAGAAGATCATTTTTGGTGGAATTGGAAAGAATAAAGAACAGGGTGCGGTCGGCAAAGGCCAATGTCCACTCTGCCATGCATTCCACGCAGGGATGCTTGGTGAACGCGCTCCCAATTTACTTGGCCTTATAGATCGGGCAAACAAGGACCGGTTAGAGGATCCAAAATATAGTAAGGGGAAACCGGCGGCTAGAGAGTATGAGCAAAAGGAAGCCTTCCCAGGGTCAGGGACTGCTGAAACCGGTCAGGAGTACATCGCTGAGTCTCACGCATGCCCGAGCTGTTATGTCGTTGTCGGATACGGCGTCAAGGGAACGAACGACAAATCGAGCCCGATGCCTGCTATTCACAAACCGCCGATCTCTTTGAGTCTTCAAGAGCTGGCAGCAGTTGATACATGGTTATATGTGCGCGAAGGACGCGATGCTCCATCATACGACGAGATCATCAAGTCGTATGAGAAGTTTATTCCTGAGGCTGAAAGGCCTAAACAGCAAGAAGACAAACC
>DATDFW010000145.1:0-2788 GCA_036522375.1 Nitrospiraceae bacterium | reverse complement strand
GAAGGCAAGTACGGTAAATATGTGGACGCTTGCCTGAGTACGACCCACCGGATAGCACAGCGAAAAATACGCGCACAATATATAGTGCGCGCGCTCGCCTAGAACGTCTCAGTTATCTGCAATGCGTTCACTCAAGAAGCCATACCGAAGATTTTTATCTAATTTAGATAGAAGCCGTCGCAGGGGAGTTGAGATTGAGTCGGAATCTTCGCGATTGACCGCATGGCGGTTAAGACTTCTAACTGAAGGATTAATTTCAGACTTATGGCAAGACTGGAACAATTTCGCTCGAACCGTGCTATTTATGTCTTGCCAAGGATGCAACACGAGAAACGCCACTAAGATTCGAAGACGCCCCTGTGATAATTCATTTCAAAGGATTGGCTACGAAGCTAAACGCGCTTCCCAGGATAGGGTTATAGTCCCCGGGCAAGTTAATAGATTTAGGAGCCAGGAACCTACGTGGGGAGATATGGGGAAAGTAGTCAAAATAATCCTCGGACTCAACCCAACGAATAAGAACAGGTTAATCTCTGCTTTTGGACTGTCCGTTAATGGCCCCATGCATTTGCAGCTTGTTCGAAATGCATGCGCCCATAAGAACAAAGAAACAATGGATGCGGTGCGGAAGATATCAATTCATTACGTCTCCCAACCTCTTCAGCAGCCGAGCGAATTAGTCTGGAAGCTGCATAAGAAAAACAAGACCGGTGCGCTTTACTCATGGATCTCTGACCTGCAAGTGATAGCAGGGATTGTCACACTTTCATAGCGTGCGAAAAATGAACCGGCTATAGAGTTCGTTCCAGTTTTGATTTCACGCCTTAGCCCTTCGACGAGAAGGGCAAGGGGAAGGTGGCGACACCCACTTTGTGCTGAAACCTGACGGCTGCTGATAACGACGAACGGGCCCCTCCTTGCTTTCCACTCTCCGTGTCATTCCAAGCGATAGGTCATAGGCTATCAGCCTTACGCTCTGTGAATCCCACGCCTCTCCCTTCACCTAAGAGACCTCCTCACAGAGGGGCCGAATGTGCCGACTACGCCGGCATGTTTTGCCGGGTAACCGGTGCTCAGGGTCAACTGAACAGATAGATCATGGGATTTCTGGAAGCTTTTGCCTCTGTGGTGGGCGGCACGAAAGTTGAGAAGACTTGGCCTGGTCTTGAGGCGTCACGGTGTGGGTCGTGGTTGAACCGGGGATACGGATACGATGAACAGTATGTCGAGTCTATGGGAGTTTCTGAGTCAGGATACGGCGTTCTTCGGAGGGCCCCAAAGCCCGATGTTGAGCTGGCTTGGATCGTGTGGAATCGTGCTCTTCTTTGTGTGGCAGCTCATACGGTTGACCATGGAGGTGGCTCGCGCGCAACGGCCGTTCGACCGAGTACGCCCGATGCTGACGGCCCTCGCGAAGGATCGTGGAGACGTCGATTGCGAGAGGTTCACGAGTCGTGCCCTGGTGGGTTTTACGCCTCAGATGCACCATACGGCTTCCTCGTCCACGCGTATTGACTGCGACGACCTGCAATCCGTCGAGACAGCCATGCAGAAGGAGCCCATGTTTCGGCATCCCTGGGTGCAATTCCGCAAGACCCTGATTCTTGAACATGTTCCGTGGTTTGTCGAACCGCGCATTTTCAGCACGCGCCGGGCGGAAGAGATCTTCACGCAGGATACGCTGCTGAGCCATCGCGTGAATCTGGCCCTCTACAACCAACTTCCTACTCTCGTGACCGGCATCGGACTACTGCTGACGTTTCTGGCCTTGTTTATCGGCCTCAGCAGACTCCACGCCGATGGACGTGAAATTGTCGGAATTCAGGGGCTCATCAACGGACTGGCCGGAAAATTTCTTACGTCCATCGTCGGACTCATTGTCGCCAATCTGTTCACCCTCATCGAAAAACCGATGGTCTATCGGCTCATGAACGCGCACCACTCGTTTCTCAATCTCTTGGACACACTCTTTCCCCGAAAGACCATGGAACAGATGTTGGAACAACTCACCCCGGTTCACGGCGAGCAGGGAAGGCGTCGAGCGGCTTCGGGGAAGGAATCATGGGACCCCTTCGAAGGATCGCGCACAGACAGCCTCGCTCTGCCCATTGCCGAGCTGACCTCGGCTGTTCGATCCTTGACGAAATGGAAGCAGGACGAACAGGACGCAAGACGCCGTGTGACGGATGAACTGCCACGCCTCCTCCGTGAAGAATTCACGGCTCCGATGAACGCGCTCAATGACTCGATCCATGACCTCACCGCCTTTCTGAAGGAGGCCCGCATACATCGGGCACAGACCACGACGACACTCGATGAGCTCATGACGAGCCTGACGGACCGGCTCGTGGAGCAGCACACGTCGCCCAATCCCGCGCACCCTGAGGGACGCCCTTATTGGCCGAAACGATCGCTGGTGTCTGCGCGACGGCCTACCGCATGAGATACGCGGCACCATCAGGCACAGGCGCTTCCCACACGACGCTCGGCATCACCGATCTCATGACCTCGCTCGCGATCGTCTTCATCCTGCTCTTCGCAGCACAGATCACCAAAACCTCCTCCGCAGGGCAGTCTGAGCTGCAAGTCAACAAAGAGGATGTGCAGACGGCGCTCCGTGACCACATTCAGCGTTTGGGGCTCTCCCTCGATGCGGATCCCCGCGACCCGCTCGCGCTTTCGATCGTGGTCCCGGAAAACCTCCTCACATTCGAGTTTGGGAAAAGCACCCTGTCGCCTACTGCGGATCAGTTTCTCGTAGAGGCCTTGCCCTTCTATGTAAGAGCCT
>DATDFW010000144.1:0-3778 GCA_036522375.1 Nitrospiraceae bacterium | reverse complement strand
GGCTTCCTGGGTAAAACCGACTTTTGCACGTTCCAGCCAGGATTTCAGATTGACGAATCCGCCCAACTCGAACCGGTTGTCTTCAAGAGGATAGTATTCCAGCAGCCCGCCGTCTTTGATGGCTTGCACCTTGCGCTTCAGAATTTTCTGCACGTCATTGGCGGAGAGAGTGGCGTCCTCGACGACACATTGCGTAATGACCTGCCGAGCCTGATGTAGAGTCAGACCCTGCAAGGCTCGGAGGATGGCGTCGCGTTCGTCTGCCGAAGGGTGCTGGGCTGCCGCCTTGGAATCGCTGAGGGAGCTGAGGATGCTTTGTACCACGGTGGTTGATCGCGGACGCTGGGGAGAGGTTCTGGGACTCAGCGATTGCAAGACGCTCTGGAGCATGGATTGGAGTTCGTCTCGATCCGGCAGTTGGAGTTCGAGCCGGACGGCCATCTGTTCGATATCGAGCGGCAATGCGATGGGTTGGCCGGTGACCACACAGGAGGCGCGCGAGCGATCGTAGGTTGCCGCGACTTCTCGAAGTTGACGGGCAACGGCTGGATCTTGAAGGTGTGGTGCGAGATCCTTGAGCCAGAAGACCGCCTCGACTGTCAGACCTTGCAGGTGTTGAAGAAGAGCCAAGGGTGTGGCCGTCATTCGACTGAGTGTAGGTACATCGTCGGCCCGGGTGAGTCCTCTCGTGACAGACCATTCGAAGAGGGGCATACGTTCCTGGGCGACAACTGATTGCAGCAACGCTCGTACTCGCTCCTCTTCTACCGTTTCGATGATAATCAGCGGGTGGCAAGAGCGAATGAGGGTGCGGAGATCGTGTACGCTGGTTGACAGACCCATAGGAAAGAAATGCTAGCACAAGCCTCCCGACTCACCAAGAAAAGGGAGCTTTGTTACTAATTATGGAGTGGTAGGGGTCGATGATTTCGCGCACCGAAATCCGATCGTTGCCGAACGCTGATCCGGTGCCGCGCCGCCTCGAGTTGCCGTTCGAAGCATGACCGGGTAACTTTTCCACGAGCCGCCGCGGACGCTCTTGTAGCGACCACTTGCTGGGCCCTTGGGATTGCGCTCCGGGATGGAAGCGTAGTAGTCGGGTCCAAACCAGTCTTGTACCCATTCGGCGATGTTTCCTGCCATATGGTGAAGGCCATAAGGGCTTTTACCGGCCTCATGCGAATCCACGGCGGCGAGAATGGGGATTTCATGGATATGGTGTTGCCCGAACATGGCGAATGTGGGGTCGGGAGCGGTTTCACCCCATGGGAATAGACCGCCCTCTGATCCTCGCGCCGCTTTTTCCCATTCAGCTTCCGTCGGAAGCCGTGCATGCTTAGCCATGCACAGGTCGTTCGCCTCGGCCCACGTGACATAGAGAGCGGGCCACCGGGCCAGCGTTTGGTCCGGGATGGAATGGACGGTGATCACGTGCCAGAGAAGTTTCTGCAGCTCGTCCGATGGATGGAGTTTTTTTTGTTGTAGGAAGGCTAGGTATTCTCCAAGGCTGACTTCATCTCGATCCACCTCATAGGTATCCAGCCAGATCCGATGTTGAGGGAGTTCCGTGTCGTCGAACGGCTTCCAGTTCCCATAGGGATCATCATTCACTTGTTTGCTGCCGAGCATAAATGGACCGGCCGGGATGGTCACCATCGGTGACGCCTTCGCCAGCTTGGCAATCCCAGTCAAATGGCGAATCAGTTCCAGCGAGGGCTTCGATCCCGCTCTCACGTCGTGCGGGCTTCCCACGAAGACGATGAAGGAGAGAACGATTGCGAGCCAAGCGCAACAATGCCTGATCAGTAGGCAGCTATGGACATATTCTGTGGGCATGCCGGAATTCCGTCAATCTGCACGTTTTGGATAGCAGAAGCGCACCACGCAGAATGCTCAAAAAGGTCATCCAGCAAGGCCGCAGCAACCGTCACTTTAAATGGGTGGATGGGATGATCCCAACTGCGCGCGTCCAACGAGGGGAGTCCTCGACCGCGCGTTGCGCGAGCAAGGGGATCGTCCCAGCTACCCATCCCTCTTTTCAGCATCCCTGCTAGGCTTTGCTTGGGGATGAGGCCAGGGCCTTGTTGATTTCTCGAATGAGGCTCCGCTCAATTTCCGCGACTTCCTCCGCGCTCACGCTGAGGATGCGCCCACCCTGGGCCAGTTTTTCGAAGTCAGCCTTGACGTTGAGCCGCGTGACGTTCGAGGGAAGCGCATAAATCGACAGCACGTATTGATTCCGTGAGCCTGCGACTTCAAGCGAGGCAGGGGGAGAAACTTTCCGCTCGGTCACGTAGATCGCTCGTTGATCGGTCTTAATACTCACTCTGATGTGATACCCATTGCGGCTGAGGGCTTCCTCCGCCGTCTTGGCGACGCTGCTCAAGGGTCGGGGGATATCTTCAGTTTGCGTTCCTTTTTCCTCGACGTGGATATTTTGCGCCGCTTGAGCCGTTGCAATTTTCTGGACGTCGGCGTTCAGTTTTTTTGTCTGGGCAGTTTGTATCGCCAGATTTTCGGCGGCGGCTTTGGCCTCGGCCTTGGCGCTCTCGGCCGATTTTTTTGCGTCGCGCAGCTCCTGGTTCAGCAAATCGATCTGTTGCTGCATGACTTTGTTTCCGTCCTGCAGCGAATTGACCACCGACTCCTCCTTGGCCAGTTGCTTGCGGAGCGACTCGTTTTCCGCTTTGAACGGAGAGTCGTCAGGTTTGCAGCCGCCTGTCAGGAAACAGAGCGTGATCGCTCCAATCCACAATGGCCATTGGTTCGAGTGAGTCTTGTCATGCACGTCACGTCCCTCCATCTGAGTTTCCGGATTATCCACGCTTCGCCCCAGCTTGTCCACGCCGGATTCCATGAATTGACCGGTCTCCTTACCGGAAGCTATGCTCGCTCCATGATGGCCCGCTTGATGGTTATGATCGCAGTGCTGTTGATTGCGGATGTTTGTCTCGACTTGCGGGGAGCGGAGGCAGAGTCGGAGCAGAAGACCGAGGTCGCTGTTGCTGAAGACTATGTCTTGTACGACCAGGTGGTGACGAGTAAGTTTCTCACATCAAACACGCAGTTGGTGGTGATCGAGCGCATGACCCGGTTCCGGCTCTCTCCGGATCAGGAGGGACCGACGACGATCGAAGCCTTTCAGGAACAGGAGTATTTCAATGACAAGCTGCCGAAGGAGCTGGTTCAGGCATTTATTTCGGTCAACCGGCAGCCAAGCCGGCTCGAAGGCCGATTTCAATTTGGTGTCGGCTATCGGTTTGCCACAGGAGACATGCTCGAAGAGCCGGAGGTTTCTCTGGCCCACCCAATCACGGTGGCTCACACACGACCTATTCAGGCCGCGCCGGTCCTGGATCATCTGGCCTTTTCTCGCATAGCGCGAAGCCCTCGTCATGATCATGCGCTGATGTATGTCGAAACCCTACGCTCAAACGGCACCGGAGCAGGATTCCTTATGTGGTGTCGCCGGCAAGGAAAGAGCTGGACATTGTTCGATACGGAAGTCATTTGGACCAGTCAGCCTTATGCAGGGCCGGAAGGGGGTTAGGTCATGAATGAGGAAAGCATAAAGAGCAGGCGGTTGCGGGTATTTTCCGTTCATGCCGCGGGCTGTTCAAAATGTCCGTCCAGCAAGGCCGCAGCGAGTGAAGGTCCCGAGGCGTACCCGCTGGGATACGTTGAGGATCTGAACGATGCGAGAATGCCGCTGGCGGACTTTTTCAACCGCCTGCCAGATGAAGAGCCGCCGCTTGCGCGCCGATGGGCTTGGACGGTA
>DATDFW010000143.1:0-2466 GCA_036522375.1 Nitrospiraceae bacterium | reverse complement strand
CCAAGATCTGCATGAAGCCCATGCCGTCGCGCAGAGCCTTTCACAAATCCGCCTCAACGAACTCCGCGAACGCTTGTGGCCGGCCACGTAGGACCCGAATCGTATGAGAATCTGCTCTCTGCTTCCCAGCGCGACCGAGGTGATTGCGTTGCTTGGCCTCACCGATGAGCTTGTCGGGATCAGTCACGAATGCGACTACCCTCCATCCGTCAAAAACGTGCCCATCATGGTCGAACCTATGGTTCCTCCTCACGGATTGGCCAGCGCCGACATCGACAAACATGTCAGTCAGCTTGTGGCGTCAGGACAACGACTCTATCGATTACAGGATCATCTATTGCGGCAGGCACAACCCGACTTGATCGTGTGTCAAGACCTCTGTCATGTCTGTGCTGTCACGCCGCACCAACTATACGAAACCCTACGCTCCATGCCTCGGCAACCAAGCGTCCTCACCCTGAACCCTAATACGGTTCATGATGTCATCGAGGATGTCATTCGGATCGGCAACGCCGCCAATCGGTCAGCGGTGGGCCACCGTCTCGCCGCCGAGTTGCGTAACCGACTCGAGGCTGTGCACACTCGCCTTCAAGGCACCTCGCATCGTCCTCGGGTGGTCTGCATAGAATGGCTCTCACCCCTCTATGTCGCAGGACATTGGATTCCCGAGATGGTCCAACTCGCTGGCGGCCAGGATGTCCTCGCGAAGGCTGGTAGCGCTTCGCGGGTTGTGACATGGGACGAAGTAATGTCCGTGTCTCCAGATGTGCTCATCGTGATGCCCTGTGGTTTCACCGTTGAACGGACGCAAACGGAACTGTTCCAGATGATGCAGCAACCGGGTCAATGGCCCGTATCCTCTGATCTGGCACAACACACATTCCTGGTTGACGCCTCTTCATATTTCAGCCGGCCAGGCCCACGATTGATTGACGGCATCGAACTCTTGGCGACCATCCTGCACCCGTCAGACCGCGATCACATTCAGGAATCCAGGGCCTGCCGTCTAGGACCACTGCCGACTCACCAATATCCATGACCTCACTCTCCGTCAGCCACGCGCAAGCCTACTGCACGGCTCTCACCAAGAAGAGTGGAAGCAATTTCTATTATTCTTTCCTGTTCCTTCCTAGAAAACGACGCGCGGCTATGTACACCGTCTACGCCTTCTGCAAGGAGGTCGACAACGCGGTGGATGAACCCCCGGCAGGAAGCAACCCTGAGAATGAACTGAGACGATGGCAGCTCGAACTTGACGCGGCCTATCACGGCACGCCGACATTTCCGGTCACGATTAGTCTGGCGAACCATGTGAAGCACCTGTCTATTCCCCAGGCCTATTTCAATGAGCTGATTAAAGGGGTTGAGATGGATCTCGCCGCCTCACGGTACGCCTCGTTTCAAGACCTCTCGGTCTACTGCTATCGTGTTGCATCGGTCGTGGGACTGATCTGTCTCCATATCTTCGGACCGACATCGGCCAGAGCACAAGACTACGCCGTCAATCTTGGGATGGCGTTCCAGCTGACGAATATTCTACGGGATATTGGAACAGACGCCGCTCAAGGCCGCATCTATTTGCCGCAAGAGGACCTCGAAAAATTCGGCTGCGCCGATCAGGCCATCCTCACTCGACAGGAGAGCACGGAGCTTCACACGTTGCTCCGTTTTGAAACAGCACGGGCCCATGAATACTATGCAAAGGCACAAGCAGCATTCGAAGCCCTACCGACGAACGATCAGCGTGCGCTGACTGTTTCGGAAATCATGCGCGCCGTATATTTTCGTATTCTGCGGAAAATCGAAGAACCAAAACATCAGATATTCGGCCCCCGTGCCCGACTCGCCACGAGTCGACGACTCGCCATAGCGGCCGGAGTCTGGCTTCGCTCCCGATCCTCGTGACGCCCCCCACCCCTCAGTCCGTCGTCATTCTTGGTGAAGGCCCCGCCGGTCTGACCGCCGCGTACCGTCTGACCCAGCATGGCTATCGCGTGACGATCATAGATCATCGCCCCTTGCGCGGAAGAACCCTCATTAGTGAGGACCTCCATGATCCCGTTGAGCCTTTCACCATCCTAGGATGCCATCGAGCAACACATACCTTATTGCAGGCGTTGCATCCTGGCCCACAACATCCATCAGAAGCAGAAATTCTATTAGAGTTTCATCTCCCTGACGATTCCCTCGTCCATTACCCGAGAACCTATTTCCCCGCTCCTCTTCATACGTGGGTGAACCTCCTGAAATTTTCCGGTATCCCTTGGAAAGAGCGATGGCGGTTGGCATCATGGATAGAACAGCTGTGGGAAGGCGATGAGCAGCTGCCTACCGATTTGGAGCAGCGCACTGCCGACGAATGGCTTGCGTCAGTCGGACAAACCCCGCGGACCCGACGTGTTGTTTGGAATCCTCTTGCGCGATGGCTGACCGGCAATGATCTCTCCACAATGTCCGCCGACGCCT
>DATDFW010000142.1:0-4496 GCA_036522375.1 Nitrospiraceae bacterium | reverse complement strand
CTCCCCGGGCTGACCAATCCTGGTCCCCGACAGAATCACAATTCGTTGTCCCGTTGTCGCCAGCCCCTCGGTCTTCAGGCGGCGTTCCACTTCCTCGATCCGCTCATCAGTTTGAGCGATCTGCCGCATCGTGTGAGGGATCACACCCCAGTACAGCGCCATCCGTTGCCGTATGGCCTCAAATGGAGTCAACGAAATAATTGACGCGTCGGGTCTCTGCTTCGACAGCAAGCGCGCAGTCGCACCAAGTTCGCTAAATGCCACGATGACGTTCGCTCCAATAGCTGAGGCTGCCGAATAGGCCGACTGGCAAATGGCTTCCGGGAATGAGCCTTCCCCCTTTGGCGCGTCGGACGAGCGCATATACCGCGATCGAGTCCCTTCTTCTGCGGCTCGAACGATTCGGTCCATGACGCGGACAGTTTCAACCGGGTGCAGTCCGATCGCGGTTTCTGCGGACAGCATGACGGCATCAGTCCCATCGAGCACGGCATTAGCTACATCCGACGCCTCGGCCCTTGTCGGGCGCGTATGGTGCGTCATGGACTCCAACATCTGAGTGGCCGTGATCACAAGGCGACGGCGACGGTTGGCTTCAGCGATAATGCGCTTCTGTAGGAGCGGGACCGCCTCCGGCCCCATTTCCACTCCCAGATCGCCCCGCGCAACCATCACACCGTCCGCCTGATCAAGAATCCCGTCCAAGCACTCAACTGCTTCCGGTCTTTCAATCTTAGCAATAATCGGCACGTCGTCGTCCCAGTCGTTCAATAATTTCCTTGCGGCCACAACGTCATCGGGACCTCTGACAAACGAGAGGGCCACATAGTCCACCTTCAGAGCGATACCGAACCGGAGATCGTCGCGATCTTTATCTGTCAGAGTGGGGGCACTGATGCGAGTGTCCGGCAAGTTCATGCCCTTGTGCGAGGTGAGCCGACCCCCAGTCATGACTCTGCATTCGACGGCATCGTCGGTGATCCGGTCCGCAATCAGCTCGATTAACCCATCGTCAATCAGGATACGGGCGCCTGGCTGGACATCTCGCACCAGATCTTGGTACGTCACCGGGATCTCAAGCATGCCGGATGGAGCGATAGGCTGTGCGCCGAGTTGACCGCCAGACCGGAGCCCAGTCGTCACGAATCTCACAGTCTGACCGGCAACCAGATCGAGCCCGCCCTGACCGACTTCTCCAACACGAATCCTCGGTCCTTGCAGGTCCTGGATGATCGCTACCGCCACGTGCCGACGATCCGCTGCTTCTCGAATAGCTTTAACCGCACGCGCATGCGATTCGTGAGTCCCATGAGAAAAGTTGAGTCGCGCCACGTCCATGCCGCTCTCAATTATCTGATCCAGCAAGGTGGGTGAATCGCTGGCGGGGCCAATGGTGCATACGATTTTGGCTTTACGCATAGACAATGCTGTTATTGGTCATAGGTCAATCGGGATGCGCGTCCAGCTTTTTCCGTTCTTCTCGCGAGGATGTCCAGGAGCGCCATTCTAGCAAACGACCTCCACACCCACAACGCAACCGCCGTTTCAGACGCAGGCCGCCCGGTAAATCGATGACCGAGTCGCTCTGTGACGAAGAGCAGAAATGAAATCAGAGGCACGAACCTCACGGTGAGATGCAACGATCCATTCACCCTGCTATGGCAGTTCGCTTCCGTGCATTCGGGCAAAGATCTCCCAGTCGAACTGCTTCGGTGCCACAGCATGCAGTGGGATCACCTCGATGATGCCCGGCCCGCGATAGGCCAGCATGCATCCGACCACTCGCTCCGGTTCCTTGACGAGACGGCGAATTGCTTCATAGGCCAGATCTTGTCCGATGGTCTTGTCCTCGGGGGTCGGGGGCGCCCCCCGTAACGTGTGGCCGAGAATCGTGGCTTTGGTCGCAGGGGGGAGACGAAATTCACCGGAGCGTACCTGAAACCGTGGCCATGTGGTGAGTGTACTGGCAACATACTCGACAAGACCGCGCACGCCGCCATCCGGGTGATGACGATGGGGTGTCTGTTCCGCCACCACAAACAGATGGCTTTTGTTGGGGACGCCCAAGGTGCGGTTGAGCGTGCCCAGGATAAAGTCGTCGATATATCCGTCGGGATCGGGATGCTCGTTGACCAAAACACCTTCAGCTCTGGCCTGATACGCGCAGGCGAGGGCAAGATGACCTGATCCCGCCCCCATAATCTCGACGAAAAAGACACTGCCCATGGCGGAGCTAGTGGCCTTCAGCGACTCGATGGATTGATTTGCCAGAGACACGGCTGAATGAAAACCCAGGGAAGTCGTTCCCGCGAGATTATTGTCGATCGTGCCTGGAATCCCCACTGGTTGGACCCCAAATCCTTCATAGAGCGCCCGCGCACCACGAAGACTTCCGTCCCCACCAATGACCACCAAAGCCCCATCTTCCATATAGGGACGCAAATGCCGCATGGTGGCCTGCTGCACCTGCTCGTCCTTGAAATCTTCGAAGCGACTGCTCCCAATTGGACTGCTTGGATAGCTACCCATGCCGCGGGTATCATCCTCGGTCACCGCTTCGATCCAGTTGTTGGCCAGACCTAAGAACCCGTGACGGACGAAGTAGACTTCCAGGCCAAATCGGTGTCCTGCCACGCGCAGTTCTTTCAATGCGGCGCCAGCACCGGCAAAATCGCCACCCGAGACCAATGCCACGATCCGCTTGATCTGTCGTGGCTTGAGCGTGATCCGGTCTCTGCGCTCGCGTTCGACCTTCACCCAGGTCTCCCGCGCTATCCGTTCCCGCGCGGACAGACCCACCGCGGTGGAATAGCCGGATAATAATCCTTGTTCGTAGGTCAGCAGAACGACGTTATCCTGTCCCTCCTTATATTCGCCAAACTCGGTGAAGGCCTCGCGAAAGGGACGAGGATCGAGATAAATCATGAGCGCCCGCAGCGTGGAGCTATGGCTATACACGCACACGGCCTTCCCCTGGTGGGACTGACCCAACCGGCGGAAGCCATCGACGATATCCACATAGACATCGAAGAAGGAATGCCCGCCCGGGTAGCTGTAGAAGGGATGTTTGATCAGGCGCTTAGCCGTCTGCACATCCACGCCGAATGCCTTCGCAGCCTCTTCGGCTTCCACCTTCTTCTCCAGACCTGTGACCCATCCGAAATCCTGGGAATCTAAGGCGGAATCAGAGGCGGGCGGGAGTGCCTCAGCATGGTGTACCTGCGCCTGCATCAGCGCCACGAACACCCGCTCATACAGTTGCCGCGTATTGGGGCTGTGGCTCACCAGATGAACGAAGGTGCGCGGATCGAGGTAGTTGTGAATCTGCAGGAAGTCCAATTGTTGTCCAACCACGCCCAGCATTCGGGCCAAGGCTGCACCGACTGCATCGGCCTTGGGGACGCCTCGCTCAGGATCCAGCACATTTGCGAGGCGGCGTCCGACTCGGTGGGTGCCGCTCTCCACGCGTGAGATTCCATGACGCATCGTGAACAGAAGCGTCCGACCGGTTAAATCGCGCGGCAAGAGCCAAAACCGATCTTCGCCCAAGTCCAGCACGATACGATCCTCTACCAACTGTGGCGTCAGTTGCGCGCGCGGTACGATCGCCACCGGACGGCGATGCGTCGGCTTCTGCACCGACCTGATTGGCGCGCGGAAGAGCGGAGCCAACTCGCCTGTTGCAAGGAGAGTATTCCAGGCGGCAAAGAACACCAGTTCGTCGCCCCTGCAACCCTCTTCGATCAGTGCACGACGAGTCGCTCGATACTCCTCTGCCCCAGGGAAGCCCCCCTGCGCACACTGCACAAACGCCCTAATCTTCTCTATGGCGTCTCGGGTTCGCTGTGGTCGATCGACTGGGGAAGTCGGGATGGGTGGGAGGACAATTCCCTCACCGGCGGTACGACGCGCCAACAGCTCTCCATAGGCCAGGAGTCCTTCGACTGTCACAAACTCAAGCCGGTCCACTGCGGATTCCACTCTGTACCTCGTTGGCTCGTCCTAGCGTAAGCGACCATCATGCCTGCCGATCTGCCCGTAACTATAGCCGGGAGGTGCGGGACAGGAGAACCTTCTTGGCAAGATGACTATGTTGGATGCTACCCCTGGCGCATGAGCGATAGCAACAATTGCCGGCCTCGAGAGCCCGCGCTTCTCATGCCCGTCGATCCTCCGAGATCGTGCGTGCGATGGTCCCCATCCTGTGCTGTCTCGCCTCGTGATACGAACGCGAAGCTATCGATCGAGCCTGGAAGATTTCTGAGGCTTCTGTTCGGCATTCCCTCAGGCTTCCCCAATGCCGGTCCATGTCTGAACAGGTCGTACCGTCTGCCTCCGTCCCATCCATTCAGACCGCCGGGCCACCGGCACGATCTACTAAGACACCACACAAGGAGCCACGCCTTTTCATGTGTTGTTCGCTGTTTCGGAGCAGGAAAAAGCCAAACTCGCCCATTGGGGGACGAAGGAAATCACCGAGAAACCGGCCAGAGTTG
>DATDFW010000141.1:0-9403 GCA_036522375.1 Nitrospiraceae bacterium | reverse complement strand
CGGGGAGTTTGGGTTTTCCGGTGCACTCGCCACCCACTATCTCGACCAGCATGTCTGGGAATCGGAAGTGGCGCGCTTCGGCATCGATATCTGGATGACAACGGAGGCGGTCGCCAGCGGCGCACGGGTCTGCCAAAGTTTTCTCGGCGCAAAAATCCATAACCCCAAGGATCCTTCCGCCGATCTGTCTGCCATGTTGATGCAAGTGATGGGAGCGCTCTTTGCCTTAATGGAACAGCATGAAGGCCTCTGGTCCCGGAAGGAGAATTCCCAGCCGGTTCCTCTCT
Organism: Nitrospiraceae bacterium; assembly: GCA_036522375.1. GTDB lineage: Bacteria > Nitrospirota > Nitrospiria > Nitrospirales > Nitrospiraceae > Palsa-1315. The sequence goes on along the minus strand of DATDFW010000141.1, from coordinate 9,116 downwards.
TTGGATTTCCCTACGAAGTCGGAGTCGAACCGGTCAATGTCAATGTGGAACGCATGGTGGCCTACTATCGACAAGGTCTCACCGATCTTGAACCCATTTGGCGGCAAATCTTGGCCGACGACACGTTCACTCAGCTGCGGACCCTCCAGGGGACATCAGACACCGATTGTCGTATCCCCGATGAATTGTGGGTCCAGGTCGTCTATGATGCGGCCACCGCATACCGCAGGCGAATCATGCCGCGCGAGCATCTCCTGAAAGCCCTGACCCCCTTGTACTTAGGTCGGACCGCCTCGTTTGTCTATGCCACTCAGGGCCTCACGTCCACGGAAGCAGAACAGAAAATCGAAGCCTTGTGTCAGACATTTGAACGCATGAAACCCTATCTGGTTGAACGTTGGCACCCACCGGCGTCACAACCCGTCACACCGGCTCAGTTGCACCACACGACCGCTGCCGCAGGAGGTGATCATGAATGACTTCATCAACGAGGCACTCCTCAAACCCTTGCAACTCCTGGGACACCAGCTGCTCACCGTGCTGCCCAATGTCCTCGCCATGGGCATTATCCTACTCGGCGGCTTCGTCACCGCGTGGGCGTTTGGTTTCTTCGTTGAACGGCTCTTTCGCGTCATCGGATTCGACCATCTCTGTGATCGGCTGGGAATGAATGCCGCGCTTCTGCGCGGGGGGGTCAAGACCGATCCCTCTCGCATCGTCGGCCGCAGTGTCTATTGGACAGTCATTGTCCTGGCCTCAATTGCGGCATTAGGAGCCCTCAACCTGACGCCAATCAACCAATTCGCCCAATCACTGTTGGCCTATGTGCCCCATCTGGTGACAGCAGCGGTCATTCTGCTGGCCGGATATTTTCTCTCAAACTTTGTATCCCAGGCGGTCCTGATCGCCGCCGTCAACGCCGGACTGCCTCCTGCTCGACTTATCGCAGCCTGTTCCAGGTGGGGCCTCCAAGTCCTCGCAGGCGCTATGGCACTGGAGCAGCTTGGCATTGCACAACATATCGTCGTTGTGGGATTCGGAATCACTTGGGGAGGCATCGTGCTGGCGGGAGCAATTGCATTCGGGCTCGGCGCAGCCGATCTGGCAAAAGAGTTCTTGGAACGGCGGATGGTGTCCCGATCGAAGTCGAGTAAAGTCGACGATCTCCATCACTGGTAAAGGCATTAATCCGTGTCCAATCTGATTGTCTACACAGACCTGGACGGCTCGCTTTTGGACGGCACAACCTACTCCTATAATGCGGCCATACCAGCCCTTACTGCACTCCGCGAACAAGGTATTCCGCTCGTTCTGGTGTCGAGTAAAACGCGCGCTGAAATGGAACCACTTCGACAACGCCTCGATCATCACGACCCATTCATCGTCGAAAACGGAGGAGCGGTATTTATCCCTCACGGTCTCTTCGATTTCCCGTTTGAACGTATGCGAAACAGATACCCCTACCAGGTCATTGAATTAGGCCTCCCCTATCACATGCTGCGAGAGGTTCTGAAACAAATCGAAGAGGCCGTTGAAACTCCGTTACAAGGCTTTGGGGATCTGTCGGTTGAAGCGATCATGCAGGTAACCGGGCTTCCACATGCCGACGCTGTCCTAGCCAAGCAGCGTGAGTATGACGAGCCTTATTTCCTGCAAGGCCCTCAGGCGCTCATTGAAGAAGTCTGTCGGCAAATCGTCATGCGAGGCCTTCACTGGACAAAAGGGGGGCGGTTATTTCATCTCATGGGGGAAAACGATAAAGGGCAGGCTGCTTCCGTGCTCCTGCGCTGCTATCTTCACCAACAGCGCATCAGCGGACAGACGGAACGGTTCGAAACGGTTGGAATCGGGGACAGTATCAACGATGCTCCCCTGCTCGCCATGGTTGACTATCCCATTCTTATCCAGAAACCAGACGGATCGTACGATCCGGATATCCATGTTTCTGGAATGATTCGTGCTCCAGGAATAGGACCGGTGGGATGGAACGAGGCGGTTCTGGAGCTATTGGCCCACGTACCATAACAGATCGCCTAACCTGCACGCACGTAAGAACACCCGCCGCCATAATAAGCGGAGCGTTCTCGCAGTCTCCGCCGCTCCGTGTCAATCCCTCTACGACCTCATCAATCCTCTTCAGGGTTAATCGTATGGAGGCCTGCCGCATGAGAGGCCGTCAGCAGCTGTGTATCGGCACTGACGACAGTCAGCCTCAAGGGCTTGAGTTCCAATGCCAGTGCCAAATGTAAGACCTGTGGTGATCGGAGCGCAGGATACTCCAATGCAAGTTCCTTGGTCGCTAAGTATGTCTGCATCGTCGGAGTAATAAACTGAAAGAGACCCTCCTGTGATTCTCTTTCAAATTTATGAATGACCGAATAGCAATCGTCCCTGGTAATCTCTCCATGATGGGCTCGATTTGCGAACACCGTGTAAAAATCAGTCACGGACCACGTCGGCACAATGGCCACTTTGCTCCGCTTGACCATGAGCCTGCTGATGATGCGTGTGCCGCGCTCCATGCTGTACCGTTTCACCAGAGCGGTCGAGTCGAAATAGTAGTATGGCATGCGATCACACTCTTCCCTTCAGAATGATGGCCGCTAACGGGCCCGACATTTTTGAAAGCCGATCTTGGAGTTCGTCCAGCGGCAGCTCGTCATAGCCTTCCTTACGGAATTTATCTGCCAGGTTGCCCTGATTAAACGACGCGGTGTCGTTCTTAAGCCGCTCACCCAGGCGACGTTTCGCCAAGCGACTGGGAATCCGTTGTTTTGTGACCGTCAACCCGCGGCCACGGCTGCGTGGTGCACGAGTCGATGTTCGTCCTGCTTCCAATTTTGATTTGGCCATACCCTCCCTCTCTCCCAACTGATTAGTGGGGCGCTGACGCCGGCGCAGTTACCAAACCGTCGCGCGGACATCCCGCCGACTGGCTCGTCAGTGCCGGCAATTCCGTCTCTCCATACACATGTGCCGCAATGGATTTCGCCACATCGGCAGAGAACTCCTGCTGCATGACACGCACAACTCTGGCCGTCGCCTCACGCTCCGACAAATGGCCTTCCTTCCCACCTTTCGACAAGGCGCCGACCACCCGATGGCTGCTCAAATCCACCACTTCGAGATCGCTACACCAACGTGCGAATTTAAACTGGGGATCACGCACATCGACCTGCCACACCCTCACAATGCCACGCACGAGCAGCTCCGGAGATGGCCCGCTGGAATCACCACCGGCAGAACGATCCTCTCCCCAGGGTCGACTCGTGACCTGCAGTCCTTCCTTCAACAATCCTTCCATCAAAGCACGTTGCACCGGTTCAGCCTGATCGCCCGTCACCGAAACCGCCAGCATCAGATTCGTAGCCAGAAACTGTTCCAGTTCGTGCGTGAGTTCACTCACACGGTAGGCCGTAGCGGTACCCTGTCCGCTCGGCCGAACCACACGAAGATCGGCATTATACGTCTCCCTCAGCACCAGATTTCTTGCCGCACGTCTCAGGGCTTTGACTCTCGCCAGTTTATCGGAAGGTCGCTGGGCTTCCTCGACATCGTCTCTAATCGATTGGTCCAGCTCGGTAATCCGTTCCATGAACGAGGCCTCTGCCTGAGACCGATTCATCCCTGCTAATGCATACTGAAGTCCCTTATGCACGTCAACCCACCGATCGAGAATCCTGACATTCTCCAATACCTTGTCAGTCGATACACGGGTGAGATTATCGAGCGTCAAACGTCGTTCAGCACTATTGTGTCCGCGCTGCTCGATGAGCAAATACGACTCCCAGTCTTTTGCCTGCGCACTGACCTCGGCTTTGAAAATACGGGCCACGGCCCCTTAGGCACGATCCTCTGCCGCAGTGCGACTCTCCGCCTGCCCCACACCGACGAGATATTGGCCCGACGGATAGGCAGCGCTCATTCCATCGATCCAGTCTGGTTTTGATTGCCCTCCTAAACCTGCGCAGCCGGATAGTACAACCAACACCGTCACAACCATCCAGATTCGACTCACGAATCGCGATCCATCTCTCACGGCATCACCCGTTGAATAATCACGACAGTCTCGCCCGGCGCAAGAGACAGCGTCAGTATGCTCTCAGGTTTCAACGAACCATACAATTCGCCGCCTAAATGATTCTGCATCTGGTAACGCCCCGGTGGAACCCAGGTCCGCGCGAGATGGATTTCATCGGGCAACGTCTGCCAGCTCCGCTTATCGGCTTCTTCCGATGCCACCGCCAGTCCTTTCGCTAACAGTCCCACCAGGAGACCAACCCACGGCCCTGCATCTTTCCCCGATACTTGCTGAGCCCCTCTCGTCGCTCCTTCAGCCATCGCAAACTTCGTCGCCGCACGGGCAAGAGCCTTCACGGTAATTCCAGCCATTCGTTCCGACAGCGCTTTATCCGCCAAAGCCGTCACGTTATGCACTAATTCAGTGTTCAGTATCACCTGCTTGCCTTCATCCGGAATGAGGCTCACCCTATCGACAGGCATGTGCGTTTTCTGCGGAACGAGTCGTGGCAACGCTATGCGCACGACGTGACCGTTAAGTCCGTATAGGAGCGTGTCCACGCCCCGATTTGAATATCGATTCGACTGCGAAAACCCGCGATTGAGGAGCACCAACTGGAGTGCATCGAGACTGATCGGCAGGTCAAGAAACTGATCCTCCTTGCGTGGTGCGCGGCCATTATAGCTGATCACGACAACTTGAGCGAGTTGTTGCAATACCTGACTGGTCTCCCATCTTGTATCAGGAAATAGCGATCGGTAGGCGGCCAATTCCTGTGTGAAATGCAGTGCCTCGGCTGTCCGTAGTAAATCTGCCCGCAGCTGGGACGGAACAGCCGTGTGCGACCACGAACGAGTGGCATCAAAGGTCTCATATGCATTCCGATAGGCAATAAATGCGTTATTCATGTCGCCGGTGCTCTCATAGAGGATCCCGCTCAGATACCGAGCAAAGGCGTCATCTCGATAGGCATTGTTCTCTTTGGTTTGATCCGACAGCACGTTGAGCCGATGATCGATACGCCGGGCTTCGACCAGCGCATCTTGCCACTGACCCAACACCGCATAGTTGAGTGCCTTCAGCACATTGATCATCACCTGTTCGTAGTGATCGCCTTCATAGGGTAATGCCGTGTCATTCGTCATGAACGCGAGGGTTTCAGTTCGAATTTTTCGAGTATAGAGACGATCCACTTCCTCCTCAGCCTCCTCCAATACGGCATTGCTCTGCTGATATTCGCCGGCGAGTTGGAGGGTCATTCCGCGATCCATGCCATAGAGCACACGACTTTTCTCGCCATATTCTTTTTCATCCCGCTGGACAATAGCATCAGCGCCCTTGGGGTCATTGGTTCGAAGACTCGCTTCAATGAGGAGATATCGATTGACCGAGGGGCCGCATCCGGCAAGCAGCACCAACGCCAGGACGGCTAAGAGGGACTGGATGGAAATGATACTGCCCCACCATTTTGGAATATCGGCGGTGGGACCTGAGGCAAGAGGACTCAACGGAGGTGTTGGAGCTTAAAAGATGGAACGTTTCTTTTCGACGACTTTCTTGATCTTCTTTTGACCGTACCAAACCTTCGCATTGCTCTCCAAATCCACCATCTGCAAATCGACCTGGTAGAAGACCGCCTTGGTCCCATCTGCCTCATCGAGGATTGTCGCGATGGTGCCTTTCATCATGTAGTCAGCACCGATCTCTTTGCCCGGCGGTTTCTGCGTATCCTCTCGCGCATACATAGCTTGCTCTTTTCGTTCGGTGCGGAGTTCGTCGCGATCTCCCTTGCCTGCCACAAAGGTAACCTTTTGCGAATTCGTCAGCTCACGTTCAAGGTCGGCCACAAACGTGTTGACATTGATATGTTCGTGGCTGCTGTTCAGGATAGTTCCAACGACGACAACTGGCTGCCGGTGGTTCGAACTGGAGAAGTTGCCGAGCCACGGATATTCCAGCGCCTCTTTGACCATTGTCTCTGCAACCATCCTGGAATCGGTGTCGTTCCAGCGGCCGCTTAAATCCGTGACGACCTCGGAATCAACCCTGGTTATTTTCGTCTCTTGGGCACAGGCGGCCAACACCACCATCGCCAACGCCGCAAGCCCAATTCGTCTTCGGTCCTTCATGCTCACACGATACCTCCCGATAGTGCTGCAATTGGCGGTCAAGCGGTAGCAGCCCTTACCGGGGCGCCCGTTTCTCTTCTTCTTTCTCAAGCCGCTCAAAGAGCTTATCGGCATTCCGTCTGACATAATCACGAACCTGGGCATTAAGCTCCTTCGCCTGCTCAAGATTATTCTTCATGTCCTCGAGGTTCAGTCGGGTCAATACATAGTAGGTGTTCGTCTTCTCATCCTTATAACGCTCAATGGGACGCACGCCGCTCAGAGTGGTGGTCGTCACAGTTTTAATGGCTCGTTCGACATTCTGCTCTTCCGAGTTTTTTGTAAAGTCTCCAGCCGTCGTTGAGGCCGCATAATCGCGCATTAAGTAGCCGGTGTAGGTTTCAAAGGTCTTGGCGATTTCGGCTCTGGCACGATTCTCAGCGGTATCCCATGCCAGTGGTTCGTTCCGAACGCCGGCCACCGCCCCCACGCCATAAAAACCTTTACTATCCTTCTCGTTGAACGCTCCTGACCCCTGCTTTACCCACTTCGGAGGACCGCCGCAGGCTGTAAGTCCAATCAACAGGGCGATTGCCATTCCCCCCCCGACCAACCTTGAGCTGAACCCTAATACCCTATTCATTTGCATGCCTCCTTGTCATAGTCGGGACGGTGATACGGCAACGCACCAGCCGCAAGTACCAGCGACACGCGTTCGAGAAATTGTGCGAGGTCATGCTAACATGCACCCCCAATTCAGTCAACGAAACCGACGGCCGATGATTGACCGTCTCAATGTTATGTAACAGCCTAAGTAAACCCAACTAGGTCATTCTCACTCGATCGGTCCTGGCGCGCCCTGTCTCAGGTGAGGGCCGCAGCGAATTGCGATCCGAATAACTTACCCTTGCAGTATTGCCGTATGTTGAGGGGCTGAGTGAATGAGCGGCGGATTTTTCAGCATTCTGCTAACGGAGGATTCACATGGCGGACATTCAAATTGATGACGGTATTATTAAGATTCTGAGCTTGGAAGTTCAAGATCCTAAGGCAGCCGCAATCCTTGCCGAATATCCTGAAGTCCGCTGGGCAGAAATTACGCGGAAGGCTGTCAAGATTGGGTTGGGGTACCTCAAAGGAGGCGAACGCACCTAACGGCAGGATGCTGAAAGAGTCGTGTTTCTAAACACGGTCGCGCCAAGACGCGCCTTTTCCCATGCTTCATTCTCGCATCGTTCAGACTCTCAACGTACCGCAAGGGTACGCCTCGGGTCTTCGCTCGCTACGGCCTTGCTGAACAGCCTGGTTGAGCATCCCTGCGGGAGCGTCCTCCCACTACGCGCCCACGTAGGGCGAGCAACGCTCTCACGTGCCGAGTAAAGTGGTTCTTCCGTACCAGGCTAGGGCTTCGAGGAAGGAATTGCCGATTGTGCGACCGCAGCCTTGGCACGGGCATGATCCCCTCCAAGTTCGAGATAGCGAGTGAAGGCTTCGATCGATTTCGATTGATCCTTTATCTCGTCAGCGTAGAGGATACCCAGGGAGAAATACACATCCCGGTAGTTGGGGTTGACTACCAGGGCCTCCCGCATGGCGCGCTCAGCGTCGGCATACTGCCCGCGCTTTTCATATACCAACCCAAGCGTGTACTGAGAATCCGGATTGTTCGGCGCGTACTGCGTCCCCAGTTTCGCAGCCGACAATGCGCCGTCAAGATTCGGCAGCACTTCTAGTAATACAAAGCCCTTGAGTACATAGGCGTCACCGAATGCAGGGTCATAATCCAGAGCCTTATTCAGCCGCTCAAGCGCTTCCTCCGGTGACTTTCCATTTTGCAGAAGCGCAAAGGCTTGTTCATACAGCGTCTTTGCAGCCTGTCGTCGTTGAGTCGGAGACTGGGGTTCTGCTCCCATAATAAAGGCGGCCTTTCGGCCTTCGATCAATACCGTATCCCCTTCCCCTTCAAGTTGCACAAAGAGGGGATGTTGGGCGCCCTTCGACCGTTCCAAGACTTGTTCTTTTACGTAGTCTCCGACCTCCGAAGCCATGAGCCACCCGTTCTTATTGCGATCCGCCATGCCGTTCAACCCATTCAGCAATACCTGCACAAAGAGACTCTTCCCCTTCTCCTGGCTCAATAGCTCACCCTTATCGCCTGCCGTCAACACTTGCACAGCTCGCCGTTCCATATCGTCTTCCGGAGCTAATCGCCCTTCGAGGGACAGTGGCTGCGCCGTGCTCACCTCCCAGCCGCGAACCGCGGCGTTCAGGAGAAAAAGAGTATGTTTGGATGCGCTGCGCCGACTGAACTCCTTCAGTTGTTCAAACGTCACCGCTTTGGACACATTCCCCGGCTGCGCATCCCAGGGAACGAGATATCCGAGTTCTTGGCCGGCAAGATCCTGCGTGACACCAGCATGTCCGACGAAATAGACCACAAGCCGATCGTATCGACCGACCTTGCGCGGCAAGAAATCCGAGAGCGTCTGTTGCAGACGGCGAGCACTCGCATCCTTGTCATAGAGTTCAATGACCTCGTCGAAGCCCAGTTGGCGGAACGTCTGGGCCACTGTTTTGGCATCCTCAATGGCGCCGGGAATGTTTGGGGCAAGAAGATAGTTCTCCACTCCGATCACAACGGCCCACGACTTGTAATAGAGCCCTTCCGGTTTCCCCATCTGCGCTAACACCAGTTGCGGACACATCACCGCCAAGGAACTTACAAGACACACGATCAGGAAGGTCCGTGGATGTCGATGCACAATTGACAACATAATTGAACAGGCCTCAGTGCGTGACGCGTACTAAATTCACCCTACTCTGGCCCTTGCGCGGCTGTCAAGAAACCGCAGACAGAGGCCAGTGTACGGTCTCAGAGCCACAATGTCCGCCCGCATGCTCCCAGTCCCATACCAGGATAGAGTTGAGTTCCTTCCGGTACCCCAGCATAATGTCGAGGGTTTGCTTCCCACCTCGACCGGAAGGCG
>DATDFW010000140.1:0-3370 GCA_036522375.1 Nitrospiraceae bacterium | reverse complement strand
CCAGCTGGTTCGCCTGCTTGGCATTGTCGGCGTTCTGCTTCACCGTCGAGGTCATCTCCTCCATCGCGCTGGACGTTTCTTCCAGCGAAGAAGCCTGTTCGCTGGTCCGCTGCGAGAGGTCCTCGTTGCCCTTCGTGATCTCTTCCGCTCCAGTCGTCACGCTCTCCGCAGCTTCCCGCACGGTCGTGAGGGTCGTCGTCAGGTTGGCCATCGCGCTGTTGAGGCTGGCCTTGATCTGCTCAAGATCACCTTCACAAGCGGTTGTCATCTGGTCAGTCAGATCTCCCCCTGCCAGGTTCCCCAATACTCGCTTCGCGTCTACCATGAACTGTTCCGTCTTCGCCGCTTGTTCCCGTTCCCTCATCACTTTTGCCTGGAGTTGCGCCCCCATCTCGTTGAATGCCTGGGCCAGCTTTCCAACTTCGTCGGTCGTTGTCACCGTCGCGCGAGCCGCAAGATCACCGCCACCGAGGCTCTGCGCGGCAGTGATCACGTTGGCCAGATTGCGGGACAGGACTCGAGCGATAAACCACCCCAGTATGAGTCCGATCAGGGTCGCCAGCACAGTTCCGACAACCAGCATGAATAGGGCATTCGCCGCAGTCGCACTTCCCTCTTCATTCATGTCTTTGGCGACCTCTTTGACCGTGGTAATCAACGCATTCAGCGCGACAATGGCCGCTTCCATTTTTGGCCCGGCATTTTGAGTCGAGATCGCGCGTGCCTTGTCGCGTAGCGCCTCCCGTTCCACCTTCGTCGGTGCATTCCAGGATTGCTTCAGAATTTCATAGGCGCTGTCGGTGGCGGTCACGTATGCCGCATAGTTGTCACGAAACGTTTGAAGATCCTTCGCCTCATCTCTGCCGGTTTTCGATACCCGAAGGGTGGTCGCCGCATAGGCTTCAAGAGGCTTCTTGACCGACTCTGTGATCTCAGCATCGCGCGACACTACCTGGTCAAATTCCTCTTTCGTGTTGGAATCGAGTGCCATAAAGTCGTTGGTGCGCGTCCGGTTCAGGTTGTTCCCTATGCTGGCAAGGTCCGTTCCGGCAATGGTGTAATCCTCATACACCACACGCAAACTTTCACGAACTGACAACAGGCCTTGGCCGGCGACCCACCCCAGCACACACATAGTTGCGCTCATCACGGCAAAGCCCAACATCAGTTTCCACATCGTCTTAAGATTCCCAAACCAGCTCATCATGGTCTCTTTTCCCTTCTTTGTCCTTAGCGCGATATCATGATCTCGATTGTTCCGACGACCCGGCCGCTTCACCGACAAACGGTCATACCCCGTCTCCTTATGCAGTCACGGTCGTCGACACTTCCTGCAAATCGCTCTCAGACAACAAACGGTCCATATCGAGAAGCACCACGAGCTTCTCGCCCGATTTGCCGATACCACGGAAGAAACTCACGTCGACGTTTGCGCCGAACTGCGGAGGCGGTTGGATGTCTTTCTTATCGATGTTGAGAACGTCGGACACGGCGTCCACCACGAGCCCCATGATTTTTTCCTGAATCACCACGACGACGATCACGGTGAACATCGTGTATTCGATTGTCGGCATACCGAACTTTGTGCGCAGTTCCACGATAGGCACGATGGTGCCACGCAGGTTGAGTACGCCTTTGATGTGCGGCGGCGTGTTCGGAATTTTTGTGACGGTCGTATAACCCTTGATTTCCTGGACTCGGAGAATATCGACGCCGTAGAGCTCATCGCCCAGTTGAAAAGTGAGAAATTGGCCTCCGTCCGTAGTGAGTCCAATTTGCCGATCACGTTCTCTCGTCGCGGTCTCAAGCGTAGCTGCAGTCATAGGATCCTCCCATTTCGTTTATCTGGTCTATGTAGTCTGTTCAGTCTATCTGGTCTGTCTCGTCTATCTCGTTTGTCAGACCAAATGAACCAGATAGACCGAACAGACCTGACAGACCAGTATATTTACGCGGCCACCGGCATCCCTCGACGTGCAATTTCCAGCATGCCCCGGACATCCAGAATAAAGCCGACTGTCCCGTCGCCAAGAATCGTCGCGCCGGCAACGCCGGCCACCTTACGGAAGTTTTGTTCCATGCTCTTGATTACGACCTGCTGCTGGCCGAGAATCTCATCCACCATGACCGCCACCCGTTCGCCTTCCGTCTCCAGAATTAATAAAATTGCCTTCGTCGGTTCGGTATATTCCGGCTGCAGGGAAAACACCTCGTACATGCGCATCATCGGCAAATAGGTGTCCCGCACGTTGATGAGTTCACCCTTGCCGATGACGGTCTTGATTGCATCGGCCTTGGGTTGGATGGATTCCAATATGGACAACAGGGGTACGATATAGGTTTCTTTACCAACCCGGACGGTCATCCCCTCAATGATGGCCAGGGTCAGCGGCAGCTTGAGGGTAAAGGTCGTGCCTTTTCCCAAGGCCGTCTTGATGCTGACCGTGCCGCCCAATGCATCGATATTCCGCTTCACGACATCCATCCCGACGCCACGGCCCGAAACGTCGGTCACTTTCTCTGCCGTCGAGAAACCGGGTTTGAAGATCAAGGCCCAGATCTGATCGTCGGGCAGTTTTTCATTTTCCGCGATCAACCCTTGTTTGACGGCTTTGGCCAGTATCTTGTCGCGATTCAAGCCGCGTCCATCGTCTTCGACGGTGATGCAGATGTTGCCGCCTTCGTGGAACGCATTGAGGCGGACGGTACCGAGTTCCGGCTTATTGTTGTCCAGACGTTCCTCCGGAGGTTCCAGCCCGTGGTCTGCCGAGTTTCTGACGAGATGCGTCAAGGGATCGCCGATCGATTCGATGACGGTCTTATCCAATTCGGTCTCTTCGCCGGAGAGCAGGAGTTGAATTTTCTTTCCCGCTTTGGCCGACAGGTCGCGCACCAGTCTTGGGAACCGGCTGAATGCGGTGCCGATCGGCAGCATGCGGATGCTCATGACCCGTTCCTGAATCTCGCGTGTGTTGCGCTCCAATTGGGCCATCCGCTCCAGCAACACCGGCATCTGACGCATCTCAAACCGTGATCCCAGATCGCTTAACATCGACTGAGTGATGACCAGCTCGCCCACGAGGTTGATGAGTTTGTCGATCTTGTCTGTATCCACACGGATCGAAGCAGTATCGGTTTTCTTTGACTGGGCGACAGACTCCTGCTGTTTTTGCTTCTGCAACGCCTGCTCGACCTGCTGCGGAGTCGCGGCTTTTTGCTCGACAAGGATCTGGCCGACTCGCTTTTGTTGAGCCAGTGCGTGATTCAGCGTTTGCCGCGAAACGATCCCGCTTTCGACGAGGATCTCTCCGAGGGGTTGGGGCTCGCCCTCGCTGCCGCCAGGGATAAGGGGCATGGGTTGAGGAGCAAC
>DATDFW010000139.1:0-3131 GCA_036522375.1 Nitrospiraceae bacterium | reverse complement strand
CGGGATGCGCTCAAGAGAACCGAACTGTTCTTCCAGGTGGGTGAGGATTTGTTTATGACGGTCGTTGCCCTGGTAGCGGATGGTCACGCGGGCGAATTGTTCATCGACCGATAAGAAGCGAAGGCTTTCGACTGGGATTCCGTCAAACACCGGCGGGGCATCCCTCAATTGGTATTCGTTGACGTGTGGGCCTGCCAGTGCAACTTCCAAGTCCGGTCTCGTGGTCAGGGCAGTGCCCCAAGCCAGGCTCTGAAAACCATTTGGATCGTTCACCATCGGCACCGCATGGGCGAGAAGCGGGTAGCCTATACCCAACAAGAATCCCAGTAGGACGAGGTATCGGTTCGCGTGATGTCGCTGCCGTCCGATCATAATGAGAACGCTACCATGGTCGATCCTATGGCGCAACTCCCTCAGTTTTGTTGAGAATGTCTCGAGGCATAGCTTATAATGCGCAGGTTTTTCCAGGTTCGTTGCACCGAGGAAGCGATACGATGATTGAAAGCGACGCATTCGTTCAAGCATTACGAGATATTGGGGTGGATTTCTTTACGGGAGTCCCGGATTCGATCCTTGGAGGTATCATTGCCGAGTTAATGGAGCGGCAGCTCTACACCCCGGCTGTTCGGGAAGATGAAGCGGTCGCCATGGCTGCCGGGGCCTATATGTCCGGTAAGGTCCCTGCCGTGCTCATGCAGAATTCCGGACTGGGTACGTCCCTTAACGCCCTCATTTCGCTCAACATGATCTACTGCCAGCCCTGTATTCTCATTGTGTCCTGGCGCGGCTATCAAGGGAAGGATGCTCCGGAGCATGTGGTCATGGGCGAGGTGATGCCTCAGTTGCTCGATACGATGAAGATTCCCCATCGCACCCTGTCGGAAAAGACGGCGATCGACGATCTGAAATGGCTGGTTGAGACGTTTATGAAACAGCGCATCCCCGTCGCTCTCTTGATGACGAAGGGTGTCGTAAGAGGGTTACACCCATGAGGCCGGAACAAGGAACGATGCAAAGTCGGGCCATGGCCATGGCGGCCTTGTTGGAACTCCTCACCGATCAGCCGGTGATTATTTGCAACGGGTTTCCCTCCCGTGAGGCCTACAAGATTGCCGATCGCCCCACCCATTTCTATATGATCGGGTCTATGGGAAATGCGCCGGCTATTGCGCTCGGCGTGGCGCTGGCCAAGCCGACCAAACAGGTGGTCGTGTTTGATGGGGACGGCAACGTATTGATGGGCATGGGGACGTTGGCGACGATCGGTGCCTTGAAACCGAAAAATTTTATCCATGTGGTCTTCGACAATGAAGTCTATGGCACCACGGGGAACCAGCCGACGATCTCTAACGTGGTTGCCCTTGAAAAGGTGGCGAAGGCAGCAGGATATGTGCGCGTCGAACGGGTGCGGGAACGGGAAGATCTCGTCTACGAGTTCAAAGATATGCTGAAGAAAGACGGACCGAGCATGTTGCTGGTGAAAGTCAATGAGATGGTGGAAGATGTCGGGCGTGTGATGCTTGATCCGCCGGATATTACCAAGCGGTTCATGGAAGCGATAAAATAGGCAAAGAGCCGTTTGATTGCCCATTTGTACCTGAAGAGCGCGCACGATGAAAAGGTGCTCGCTCGATATGCGCAGTGAGGGCAATCCAAGATTCCTTGCTGAGGGGGAGCAAGTCGCTCGATATGGTTCTATTGAATCCAGGACCGGTAAATGTCTCGGAGCGGGTGCGACAGGCACTGTTGCGTCCGGATGTCTGCCATCGTGAGTTGGAATTTACCGAACTCTTGCATGGGATTCAGGCGAAGTTGCTGAAGCTCTTTGTGCCGGGAGCGGAAGCGGAATATGCCGCTGTGGTGTTGACTGGATCAGGGACTGCGGCGGTGGAATCGGCTGTCATGTCGTCGCTCCCACACGGCAAACGGATGCTGGTGCTCAACAATGGCGTGTATGGCGAGCGTATCTCCCAGATGGTTGGCCTGTATCGCTTGGGTGTATCCGAACTCAAGTACGAATGGACGATGAGGCCGGATCCAGAACGGTTGCTGCTCGCCTTGCGGCAACATCCTGAAGCGCATGCGGTCGGTATGGTGCATCATGAAACGACTACCGGACTCATCAATCCAGTTAAGGAAATCGCGGATGTCGTCGACAGTCAGAACCGGGTGTTTATTCTGGATGCAGTCAGTGCATTAGCGGGGGAGCAACTGGATATCGCCGGGTCGCACATCTATATGGTTGCGGGTACATCAGGGAAATGTATTCAGGGATTCCCTGGTGTGTCTTTTGTACTCGTTCGCAAAGGATTTTTGGAGCGAATGCGTACCTACCCCCGACGGTCGATCTATCTCCACATCACACAATATGTGGATGATGAGGGCCGCGGGACGATCCCCTTCACGCCAGCGGTCCAAGTCTACTACGCGTTCGATGAAGCGTTGAACGAACTCATGGAGGAAGGGGTCACTAAACGGATTCAGCGGTATAAGAAAGCCGCGACCTTAATCCGAGACCGTATGGCCAAATTCGGCGTAAAGCCGATGCTGACTCCCGACAAATACTCCAACACGATCACCTCCTATTATCTTCCCGAAGGTGTGACCTACCGGTCGTTACACGATCGGCTGAAGGAACAGGGCTACGTAATCTATGCGGGGCAGGGCCAACTTGAAAGCAAGATTTTCCGTGTTGCGAACATGGGCGCTCTTACGGAGATGCAGTTCGTCGGGTTCCTCGATGCATTTGAACAGATTTGCGGCGCAGCATGAAAGCGATCATCCTCGCAGCTGGGATCGGGAAACGCCTATGGCAGGTCACGCAACATCGTCCCAAGTGCCTCATCGAGATTGGTGGCCAGACCCTGTTGCATCGCTACCTTACGTCGCTTCGAGATGTCGGTATTCACTGTGCCGATATGGTCGTGGGGTACAAGCAGGAGATGATTCGCGCAGCTGTGGCAGCGGACTCATGCGGTATACGCGTGAAGTTTCTCGTCAACGAGCAGTTTCATCGTGGCAGCATCTCCTCGCTCTGGATCGCGCGGGCCGCGTTGGATGATGACGCAATCGTTATGGATGCCGATGTGCTCTTTCATCAGGAAATCTTGCGTCGTTTAGTACAATCACCG
>DATDFW010000138.1:0-2762 GCA_036522375.1 Nitrospiraceae bacterium | reverse complement strand
CACCCCGCCTGACGCAGGCCGCCATAATTCCGGTCTTGATGACCCCCGATGTGACCGCTGCCTCGATGCTCCCGATCGCCCTGATCCTATTAATGGTTCGAAGATGGTGTTCATGCCCATGCGGCACGACGCGTCCTGCTGCATGCCCATAGCCAAGGGACGTCCCATAGAGATCGACTTCCATATCATGAGCGGGCAGCGCATTCCCGCAGAACAAGACATGGATGAATGCTTCATCGACGAGCCATGTCAGCGCCTCGCGCCCTCCGGCATGCACGATCGCGGGGCCGCCGGCCAAAAGCACCTTGCAGCCCGCTTTTCCCTCACGGAACCCTGCTCGCAACTGCATGAGGCGTTTCGCGACGTCGCCGATAATATGTCCGTGGGGGCGTTCCGACGACACCTGTGATGCCATGAAGCTGAACACATCGCGGTCGCGTGGCCGTTGCAGGGGAATCACCCGCACACCCTCACGACCGGTCACAATCAGATCTCCCTGCGTCACCTCTCCCATTGGAATGGTATGGGCAGTCAGAGTCACCGGGTCCACGCGGATTCCCAAGTCCATCTCGATTCCCGCCACCTCCAGCCATTGGTCACGCACTCGCACCTGAGTAGGCAAATGAGTGGTTGCATAGAACTCATCGGGAAAGATGCCGTCCGCCGGTGCTGCAATCAGCCGGCAATTCCGTTCACTTTCGACAGAGGCGCCGTGAGGTTGGATAGCATGGACTATCTCACTGAGCAGCTTCGCGGACGACGCCCGCACAGTAATTCTGGCGCGCGACGACTCCTCACGCGTCTTACCGATCTGCATATCTTGGATGTCGAATGTGCCGCCCATCATGAGAATCGTGTCCAGGACCTTGGCCAGGATCAATGAATCGATGATATGACCTTGGAGTAAGACGGTTTCTTGATCATGCATGATAAATCGGACTCCAACTCCTATATATGAATAGGCTCCGCCAAGATTCTACCACCCAGTCTCAACTGCCGCCGATCAGACTGGCCCGAGGCTCATCATCCCAAATATATCCCTCGCCTTCACTTCTTCTTAGGGGTGACTGGGGTGATCCCCACTGCGCGCATCGATCGAGCACATTCCGATTGTGCGCGATCTGCGAGCACAGGGATTTCCCCAGCTACCCCGTCATTCCTTCATCAATTCCCTTAGTACATTGGTCGCATAAGCACCGGGGGGAAGTGAAAAGGAAAGCGTCAGCACTGTGCCTTCCAAATCCCACTCCAAGTCGGCAAGCGGAACTCGGAGCGAGCGTCGCTCACCTCGAAATCCGCAGGCCTTCGCAGCCTCGGTGAGACTCTCAGGTGTGGCCCCGCTCTGAGTGACCACGGCCCGTTCGATGTCCCCTGGCTCTCCGGTGGCCCACGAAACACGCGACCCGAACAAAATGCCGGTAGGACTGATCTCGAACCGGTCCGCCCGTGGCTGTTCCTTCACAGTATCCTCAACCGGAAAACAGGCGCCATTCTCCATTTTCATGGCCCAGTCTCCATCAAGGAGACGATCGATTCGGTCTAGCCGCCTTGCCAAAATTTCATTAAAGAAGTGCGCTTGATAGGCGTTGAGATACCACATGCGCTTAGACCGGCTCAGTCTGCTCCGACGAGCAGGATCCACCAGTAATTCGGCACCGATCTGGTAGTTCTGGCCGCTCCGCCCTTGTCGTTGTGGACCGAAATAGTTGGGCACGCCTCGCCGAACCAACATCTCCGTCGCGAGCGGCACGGTCTCGCGGGTATGCGCCGCGACATCTCGAATCACCAACCGAAAGTGATTGCCGGCATGATGCCCGGGGCGTAAGCGATTGCGATGACGACCCAGCACCTCCAAGGACAAGAGCTGTTCGTCTACCTTCAGTCGATCCAGCCGATCAGGCGTGACACCTAGAAGTGAGACCATCTGCGTGGTTACGGCGCGGGCATCTTTCAGGCCCGCCACCCCGATTGCTTGGGCTTTAATTCCCAAAATCGAAGAGAGCCGCAGGACGAGGTCAGGAGTCGAGAGCAGGCGTTTTTTGATCTTGATGTAGAGATGCTCCCCTTCTCCGCACGGAAGATAGAGCGGTCGCTCTTCGACCTGAAAGTCTTCCGGGATTGTCCGAATCTGCCCACCGGTGCCCGGCAATATGGCTGTCAAAAACGGCATGGTCATGGTGCGATAGATCCTTTTGTCATTGGCGCGTGATCCCCCTCACTATTCAGAATGGCGGAGCGAGACATGCGAGACTAGCAGGAAAGGCGCGACGGAGAGTTCAAGGTCCGACGTCCAAAGTATTCGGAACGCAGAACCCTGAACATTATACATTGGCTTACGCCTGACACGATGCTCTTGTCCGTCTCGCGCGTCTCACCTTTCCCGCTCATCGCGCCTCCCGTGATATACTTTACTTCATGCCTTTTCACCTAATCTCCTTCCACATGATCTGTTGCGCCTACCATCTGCTGAAAGTCCGGCGGTCGTACTTGTTCACGGCAGGAATCCTGCTTTCCATTCTGATCTGTGCACCGTTCCTAGGAGACTCATGGGGGAGAGAGAACGAAATCTTTCAACAGTTCACCCAACACATCGGCCGGCAGATACAAAAAGACAAACAGGCCTTTGCGCAAGCAAACCACTGTGTCTCATGGTTTTATAAGGCAAAAAAGACGCCTCCTGCAGCCGCGCAGGGAATCAGCTGGAAGGCCACTCCCTTATCACGGCCTGCATTGGATTGCTCTCGCGACTATCCAGGCGGGAT
>DATDFW010000137.1:0-3045 GCA_036522375.1 Nitrospiraceae bacterium | reverse complement strand
GAGCAACGGCTCTTCATCAGCCTTACCGACGTGTTGATTAATGAGAAAGAACGTTCGGACTTCGTGGCTATCAACAAGAATCTGATCGAGTCCATCGCGCAGCTCTAGCTGCCACCACACCGCAGGCTTGAATCTCGCTCTCCGCCGTGCTCACTTGGTTTCCATAACCACCTCCTCTAAGATCGCTCCTCATCATGTCCACCTTTTCACGATTTCTTCCGTTCCTGAAACCCTACCTGTCCCGCATGGTGCTGGCTGGCCTGCTGATTATGGGTGTCGCTGCCATCAATCTGGCCCTGCTGCGGTTAGCCGGCACCCTGTGGGATGTCATCACCGTGCAGCACGATCAGTCCAGAATGACGGATCTGATCTCCGTATTCCTCGGGCTCGTCGTCCTGCAGGGGTTCTGCTCGATGGGCCATAGCTATTTAACCGCGTGGATTTCACAGCGTATCGTTGTCGACTTCCGCCGACATCTCTTCGCGCATCTACATACCTTATCCGTGAGCTTCTTTGCCCGCCGGCGAACCGGCGAACTCCTTTCCCGGCTCATGAACGACGTCGCGGTCATCCAGTCGATTGTTACCGAAACGCCGATCGATAGTGCCAAACAGCTCGTGACCTTCGTCGGGGGGATCGCCTTCTTGTTGACGATGAATTGGCGACTCTGCCTCTTGATCCTGATTCTGCTCCCCTTGCTCGTCCTCGTCGCCAAAGTCTTCGGGCGAAGGCTAAAATCTCTCTCGACTTCAATTCAAGATCAAACCGCCGCCTTGAGTACCCTGATCGAGGAAGTCATTTCCGGCATCCGTATCGTGAAGTCCTTCGTCCAATCACAGCGTGAAGAAACCAGGTTTGCCACGCAACTCGAACAGACTTTGGCATTGGCGATGCGACGGGCCGGCACCATGGCGGTGTTTATTCCCGTCATCAGCCTCCTCACCTTCTCCGCTGCAGCAGCCGTGTTGTGGTATGGGGGTCATCAGGTCATCGACGGAAGTGTGTCGCCGGGCGATCTCTTTGCATTCGTTCTCTTTGCCGGCATTCTGATCGGCCCCTTCAGTTCTGCTGCCCGCGTGTTCGCGCAAATCAGAGAAGCGCAAGGTGCGACCCAACGAGTATTTGAAATTCTGGACACACAGTCCGAGGTGAGGGACTCTCCCACGGCCACATCGCTGCCTACCGTCTCTGGACACATACGGGTGGAGCATGTCAGCTTTGCCTATGATCCACGCCAGCCAGTCTTGACGGATGTGTCATTCGAAGCTAAACCGGGCGAACTGGTCGCCATCGTTGGGCCCACTGGCGCCGGGAAGACCACCGTGATGAATCTGATTCATCGCTTCTATGATCCAACCGAAGGTTACATCACTATCGACGGCCGAGATCTCCGCCAGGTCACCATGAACAGTTGGTATCGGCAGATTGCATTGGTCCCACAAGAGACGATCCTATTCGGCGGGACAATTCTTGACAATATCCGTTATGGAGATAGAGACGCTACTGAGGGGGAAGTGCTCGCGGCGAGCCGTGCGGCCCATGCGCACGACTTCATCATGAGCTTCCCGGATCAGTATCAGACCATTGTGGGAGAAAAAGGAATCAATGTGTCAGGCGGACAGCGTCAGCGCATCGCCATAGCCAGGGCAATCGTGAAAAATCCACGTATTTTATTGTTGGATGAAGCGACCTCGGCACTCGACGGTGAATCAGAACGACTTGTTCAGGAAGCACTGGCACAACTCATGAGAGATCGAACGACCTTCGTGGTTGCTCACCGATTGACGACTATCCAACGAGCGGATCGCATCCTCGTCCTCAACAAAGGGCGCCTCGTGGAAACCGGCACCCATGCCGAACTGATGGACCGTAAAGGACTCTATCAATACCTCTATACCGTTCGGCTCATCGAACAGCCTTCATAAATCTCGCTATCCACAATAGCAGCCGAACGCCGGAGACCTCGCAAGGCACAAGCAGAGTTCACCTAGATCGGCATACAATAGAGCGAGGACTCAGTTACGTGACAGGTCATTCGTGTAACGAGGGACTTCCTAGACAATGAGGATTGAGCAACCATCGAGGTGTCATGGTTACATCCCAATCGTTTCGATCACCTGCATGTCTTCGGCAGAGAGGGAGAGCTGCCCAGCTTGGAGATCGTCTTTCATATGTTGCGGGTTCGTCGTGCCGGTCAATGGAAGCATCCCGATCTGCATCGCAAACCGGAAGATGACTTGTGCGAGACCAGTGCCTAACCGCTGGGCAATGGCTCGAATACTTGGATCGGCAAAGATTTCTCGATTGGCGGTCAACAGCGAGAACCCTTGATAGATAATGCCATGGGCTCGACAGATTTCCCGGACCGTTTTGTCCCATCCCAGTGCGGCATAACAACGGTTTTGCACCATCATGGGTTTCACCACCGCCCTGGCACAGAGCTGCATGAGCTGCTCAGCCGTGACATTGCTGATGCCGATCATTTTCGTTTTCCCCGACCGGTACAACCCTTCGATGGCGGCCCACACTTCCCAGTCCGCAACTCCCAATCCCTGCCGCTGATAGGGCCCATGTAATACATAGGAGTCGAGATAGTCGGTATGCAGATGGGCCAACGAGCTGTCGAAGGACTGGGTCACTTGGGTCGTGAGAGGAGCCGAGGCATCATAGGGCGTACGATGGTCCTGGCCATTCGTCGGGGTAAACTTGGTTTGAAGAAAGAGACGATCCCGCGAGATTCCCTGCTGCGAGAGAGCCACCAAGGCCTCTCCTACCAATGCTTCCTGGTAATGGATCAGTTGGTTGGCCGTATCGATGGCGGTGAACCCAGCCGCCACGGCTAACTGCACCAGCTGTGTCGTGGCTTCCTTTTTCCAAGCCGTACCATACATGAACGAAGGAACTGGCACACTGTTATAGGCGGTTAAGGACATGCGGTCTTCTCCAACGTAAACGGATTGCTTGATGTCTTCGGAAATACAATGCGACCCGTCATGAGGAGATGAGAGCAGGCCTCTCAGCCATTTTTCTGTAGGCCGCGGCAAC
>DATDFW010000136.1:0-2779 GCA_036522375.1 Nitrospiraceae bacterium | reverse complement strand
CAAGAGATAAGAACAGAGCCCTACTCCTTCCCAACCAATAAAGAGTACGGCATAGTTGTTCCCCATGACGAGGAGCAACATGGAGACCATGAAGAGGTTCATGTAGGTGAAAAATCGCGTGAACCCGTCCTCCCCGTGCATGTAGCCGACGGAGTAGACGTGAATCAGGAACCCAACCCCCGTGATGACGAGCAGCATGATGCACGTGAGCGGATCCACGAGATAAGCCAGATTGATGGTGAGGTCGCCGCCGAAGATCCATTGATAGGCGATGACTTCATGGGTGATGCCGGTCCGTAAAATGTCAATAAACACACTGATCGTGCAGAGAAATGACAACCCCACCGATCCCCAGGCAAATCGATGCGCGACCTCGTGGGAATACCGCCTGCCCAGAAGCCCGTTTAGGATCACAGCCAGCAGGGGGAACAGTGGAATGAGTTTGATGAGTAGATCGGTCACGTTACCATTTTAAGAGGTTCATCTCGTCCACGTTCGTCGAGATCTTTCCACGGAACACGACGATGATGATAGCTAGCCCGATGGCTGCTTCTCCAGCCGCAATGGCGATAATGAATAGGGCCACCAGTTGACCTGCCATTGATTCCAGATAATAGGAGAAGGCTACAAGGTTAATGTTCGCTGCGTTCAACATGATCTCGACCGACATCAGCACAATGATGAAGTTTCTTCTGATTACAACGCCAAGTACTCCAGTGATAAAGAGCACGGCACTGACGGCGACATATGCGCTGAGAGGAACCATAAATCCTAATGATTATTTGAAGCTTAGTGCTGAACGGTTGAATATCAGCGGCATATCGCCGTTGTCAATTCAACACTCACCCGTCATGTTTGTCAGAGATCGGCTTTGGCGTTTTTGCCAGCACGACCGCTCCGATGACGGCACCCAACAGAAACACTCCGACGATTTCGAACTGCAACAGGTACTCACTGAACATCTTGATCCCGACCGCGTGGGTATCGCCGTCCTGGAGTACTGCCGCAGTGGTCGCATCGCCCTTTGCGCCTCCGAAGGGTGAACGGAACAGGAGAGCCAACATGTACAATGATCCGATGGCTGCGGGAGCCAGAAAGTACAGGTATGAGGAATGAAAATATCGGTCGTCGGTCTTCAAATTCATGAGCATGAGGACAAAGAGGTACAACACGAGGATCGCACCGGCGTAAGCGATGACCTGCATGGCCCAGATAAACTCGGCGTTGAGGAGAACGAAGAGCCCAGAGACATGAACCAACAGCGCGAGGAGTGCAATGCCGCAATGCACGGGGTGTCTGAGCGCGACCG
Source organism: Nitrospiraceae bacterium (assembly GCA_036522375.1). Classification (GTDB taxonomy): domain Bacteria; phylum Nitrospirota; class Nitrospiria; order Nitrospirales; family Nitrospiraceae; genus Palsa-1315. Next base: position 1,470 of record DATDFW010000136.1, on the reverse strand, counting down.
TCAAGACGCCTGCAGCAATACTGACAAGGGCGAAATAGGTAAAGAAGACGACTACCATCGATCGACTCAGCCCAGATGCTTGGGTTGCGGTTGAGTCGGCTTCAATACCGATTGCGGGAAGTAATACCGATATTCCCTGCTTTCCTCAACGTTTTGCTCCTGATTGTGTGCATACAGATACTTTTTTGCGTCTTCGAGATGTCGTTCGCCGATTTCATACAGCCGCTTCTTGTCAAACAGCAAGGTGCGTTTGTCATGGGTCGAAAACTCGTACACCTTTGTCATGGCCAGTGCGTTGACGGGACAGGCCTCGACACAGTAACCGCAAAAGACGCATTTCGTAATATCGATGTAAAACTCGCTGGCAAATCGTTGCAGTGGACGCTCCGGGTCCTCCGAGCTGATGACTTTGATGCAACGCGATGGACAGGCGGCCTCACAGAGGTCACAGCCGACACACCGTTCCTGATGATCGTCGTAGCGTAGGAGCGCGAGTGCCCCTCGGTGGGTATCGGGAAGGGTTCGTTGTTCACGTGGATACTGGAACGTGATGGGTTTGTGGAACATGTGCTTGAATGTGACCTTCATGGCCTCCCGGATCTCATTAAACAATGCGGCTTCGAGGATTTGCTTGATGATTGTGGCAACACGCATGTGTGTATCTTGTTTTCCCCTTACACTTTTTCGATCGTCACGCGGGTGTATTTGAATGAGGGAACTCCGGTCGTTGGATCAACCTGAACCGACATCAAGTCTTTCACTGGCGGCTCATTGAAATGCTCCGGGAAGAAGCAGGTCTGCGGAGCCACGGATTGATCGGGCTGCACCATCAATTGCAGCGAGCCGCGGTCCGACGTGAGGCGCACCATCCCCCCCTCACCCACCGCGAGCCGTTCCATATCTTGGGGACTCATCCTGAGCCGCCCGGTATTAGGAGCGATCGTAATGAGTCCAGGAGCCTTGGTCGACATCTTACCTGAATGGTATAGGGTTTGTCCCATCAGCAATGCAAAGGGCCGTTGATTCTTAGAATCTATTAGCGCAGGGGCTCGATAGCGCGCCGCCACATCAGCGCCATAACCGTTTAAGAGATAGCGGTCCACGGTCGGTACAACCTTGCGGGGCTGCCCAAGGTTGTAGTATCCGGGAATCAACTTCATAATTTCGGCTTGAATGTCGTTCGAAGATTCATACGCCCATTGACAGCCCAGTGCGTTGGCCAGCGCCGTCATGATGTGCCAATCCGGCAAACTTTCTCCGATTGGATCAATGGCCTCGCGAACCCGCAGGACTCGGCCTTCCAGATTGGTGAAGGTGCCGTCTTTTTCCGCAAATGTACAAGCCGGAAGTACTGCATGGGCCATGCGGGCAGTTTCGGTCAGGAACGGATCCTGGACGACAAGTAACTCTAGACGATCCAATGCGGCGCGAACCTCCATCGATGCGGGCAACGTGGCGAGCGGATTTTCT